>CBDVAK010000022.1:0-21397 GCA_965371945.1 uncultured Candidatus Competibacteraceae bacterium | reverse complement strand
ATCCGGTATGCGATCAGCCTCCCAGCATGCCCTGCTTGAGTTCCGAATTGGGTGGCTCGGGACCCAACCAGATAGCCAGTGTGGCGCGCCCGAACCCCGGTGCGCTGATATCCGCCAGTTGTTTGCCATCCAACGCCACCGTGACCCGGTCGGCGGTAAAATCGACCACCATCTGCTGACCCTCGGTGACACCGGTCATCGCCGCCTTGAACTGCGAGATCTGGTCGCCCAGGGCGGTCATGTCCGCGCCGTTGTTCTCATAACCCTCCTGCCAGGCCTCCTGCAGATCATCCGCTCCCACATCGCGCAGAAAGTGCATCATGATGCGCTTGGGGGCATCGGATTCGAGGATGGCGGTGGCATCCGCACTGGATTGCGGCAGATAGAAGCCGAGCACATAGACCTTAATCTTGAAAAAGGTGGCCAGCCGCATGCCCATGCCGTTGAGCACCAGTTCGGTGCCACCGACATTGACGCTGTCCGGCATCTCCACACCCTTCAGGGTCGCAGCCTGCGTGCCCGTGACCGTGCACAGCGCGACCGCCCCGATCAACAGAGCCCGCAGCTTTCTGGTTCTCGTCTGGTACATGGTTATCTCCCGATCGATGTTGTCACGGACCGCCCGGCAGTGTTCCTGGCAGGCGGTGCCGCGGTTGTCATGCGCCCTTCTGTACGACGCACTTGTGGGCTACAGTTTAGCTGAGCATAGTCACATACAACCGTCGCCAGGAAACGTTATGCACAAATCACTGTTGATAGACCCCCAAAAGTGCACCAGCTGTCTGCAGTGCGAGCTGGCATGCTCCTTTGAACACGACGGCGTATTCAACCCGGCCCGGTCCCGGATTCGGGTGTTCGAGTTCGAACACGGCGCCCGGTCGACACCCTACACCTGTAGCCAATGCACCGAGGCCTGGTGTCTGCACGCCTGCCCGGTTCAGGCAATCGGCATCGCTGCCGATACCGGCGCCAGAGTGGTCGACGAAGCGCGCTGCGTGGGCTGTAAGGTCTGCACCATCGCCTGTCCCTACGGCACCATCAACTACAACCCCGACAACGGCAAGGTGGCCAAATGTGATCTGTGTGATGGCGACCCCCAGTGCGCCATCGCCTGCCCCACCGGCGCCATCACCTGGGTGGACAGCGAGCGGGTTCCCGCCTCACCCGGCACCCTGACACTGGCTGCCACCGTGGGCAACGCCTGACACCGCGAGGATATCGACATGGGATGGCAGAACAAGGTACTGCGCGTTGATCTCACCAGTGGCGAGGTTGGCAGCGAACCACTGCGGATGGACTGGGCACAGGACTATCTGGGCGAAAGGGGGCTGGCCAGCAAATATCTGTGGGAGGGCATGGATCCGGCTGCTGATCCGCTGGGTCCTGACAATCTGCTGATCTTCGCCACCGGGCCGTTGACCGGCACCATGTCATCGACCAGCGGCCGCTACGCGGTGGTTACCAAGGGCCCGCTCACCGGCGCCATCGCCTGTTCCAATTCAGGCGGCAAGTTTGGCGCCGAACTCAAGCTCGCCGGTTACGATCTGCTGATCGTCTCGGGCCGCTCCGAAGGCCCGGTGTATCTGCATATCGTCGATGATCAGGTGCAAATCCTGCCCGCCGGTGAACTGTGGGGGCAGACCGTCTGGGAAACCGAGGACTGGTTGCGCGCGCGTCACCAGGAGCCACGGCTCAAGGTCGCCTCGATCGGTGTGGCTGGCGAGAAACTGGTTCGCTACGCCTGCATCGTCAACGATCTGCACCGTGCCGCCGGTCGCTCCGGGGTCGGCGCGGTAATGGGTTCCAAACACCTCAAGGCAGTGGCGGTGCGCGGCACCCGCGGGGTCAGGGTCAAGGACCCACAACGTTTCATGGCGGCGGTGCGCGAAACCCACGCGGCACTGCGCGACAGCGAGTCACGCCAGGAAATGACCGAAAATGGCACCGACTCCATGGTCGATATGATGCAGGAATTCGGTGGCCTGCCGACCCGCAATTTTCGCGAGGTTCAGTTCGAGGGAGCGGACAAGCTGGGTCCGCACGCCATGAAGGAAACCGGCCCGGACGGACACCGCAATCTGGTCGCCAACAAGGCCTGTTTCGGCTGCACCATCGCCTGCGGCCGGATCGCCCATATCAACCCGCATCATTTCACGGTGATTAACCGCCCGGCCTATCGCCACGCATCGGGTGGGCTTGAATATGAGATGACTTTTGCATTCGGGCCATTGCTGGCAATCGACGATATCGACGCGCTGACATTCGCCGCCTTCCTGATGAACGAACACGGCATGGATCCGATCTCGTTCGGGGTGACCCTGGCGGCGGCCATGGAACTGTTCGAGATGGGGGTCATCACCGAACAGGATACCGACGGCACGGCGTTGCGCTTCGGCAATGCCGAAGCGCTCACCGTGATGGCCGAGAAGACCGGCCGCCACCAAGGCTTTGGGCAGATGCTGGGACTGGGTTCCAGGCTCATGTGCGAACACTATGGCCACCCGGAGTTGTCGATGGCGGTCAAGGGTCAGGAATTCGCCGGCTACGATTCACGGGCTCTGCAGGGTATGGGGCTGGGTTACGCCACCAGCAATCGTGGCGCATGCCACCTGCGACACGACGTCTTCAGCGAGGATATGCGCGATCAAACCGGGGCCGGCAAGGCGGTGCCGGTGAAAGTAACCCAGGATCGTACCGCCATGTACGATTCCAGTGGTCTTTGCCTGTTTACCACCAGTGCCTGGGGAGTCGAGGACTTCCGCAAGCAGATCGATGCCGCCTGCGAAGGGGAATGGAGCGAACAGCGCCTGCTGGATACCGGCGAACGGATCTGGACGCTGGAACGATTGTTCAATCTGGCCGCCGGCCTCAGCGCCCGCGATGACACCCTCCCCAAACGCATGCTCGAAGATCCGGTTCCCTCGGGAATCGCCAAGGGCCGGGTCAGCGAACTGTCGAGGATGCTGCCAGAGTACTACCAGGTCCGCGGCTGGTCAGCGGACGGTGTGCCACTGCCAGACACCCTGGAACGTCTGGGGCTGAGCAACCAGCGGGAACAATCATCATGAGCTACGTCATCGCGGGCGCCGGCCCGGCCGGCGTGATCGCTGCGGAAACCCTGCGCACCACTGATCCTGAGACGCCCGTGATCGTGATCGGTGACGAGCCCGAACCGGCCTATTCGAGGATGGCGCTGCCCTATCTGCTGGCTGGCAAGATCGGCGAGGAAGGCTGCTATCTGCGCCCGGACCCCGGCCATTGGGAACGCCTCGGCATCGAGATGCGACGCGGCAAAGTCACCAGCGTGGACGCCGGCGGGCACACGCTCGGTCTCGCCGACGGCACCAGCCTGGCATACCGGCGGTTGCTGATCGCCACCGGATCCCACACTGTCAGGCCCCCGATCGCGGGCATCGATCTGCCCGGAATCGAAAACTGCTGGACCCTGGCGGACGCCAGGCGCATCGCCGAGCAGGTCGGACAGGGCAATCGCGTAGTGTTGATGGGCGCCGGTTTCATCGGCTGTATCGTGCTCGAGGCGTTGATGGCCCGCAAAGTGGCGCTGACCGTGGTCGAAATGGAAGACCGCATGGTACCGAGAATGATGGACGCGACCGGTGGAGAACTGCTGAAACGCTGGTGCCAGCAGCAGGGTATCCGGGTAATGACCTCGACCCGGGTTGAATCGATCAGCGAACACGGTGGGGCACTGGCTCTGCAACTCGGAGACGGCCAGCAGTTGCAAGCCGATCTGGTGGTCTGCGCCACCGGCGTCAAACCCAACATCGATTTTCTGGCCGGTACCGGTGTGGACACCGATATCGGTGTGCTGGTCGATCGCCACCTGGAAACGAGCGTAGCGGACATATACGCGGCCGGAGACGTCGCCCAGGGACCCGTCTTTCACGGCAGCGCGCAGGAGGTACACGCCATCCAGCCAACCGCCAGCGAACACGGTCAGGTAGCCGGACTCAACATGGCAGGACAATCGTTGCGCTACCACGGCAGTCTGTCGATGAACGTGCTCAACACGCTGGGGTTGATCTCTTGTTCGTTCGGACAATGGATGGGAGTCGAGGGTGGCGACCATGCCGAAGTCGTGGATCAGCATGCCAGCCGTTATCTGCGGCTGGAATTCGACGGTGAGGTACTGGTGGGCGCGATCGCGCTGGGATTGACCGAGCATGTCGGCGTGGTGAGGGGTCTGATCCAGTCCAGGGCCGAGCTGGGTGGCTGGAAAAAGCGTCTGATGCATGATCCCCATCAATTGATGGAGAGCTATCTGCAGCGTGTCGCCAGCCAGCCCGCGGCGGCCTGACTCCGGCCAAACGTCGCCGCAAGCTGGCTGTGAGCCGTCAGTCCAGGCCGCACATACCGGTGCCGCAAGCGCCCATACCACAGCTACCGGTACCGCAGGCCGGGGCTTCGGGGTTGGCAAGGCTGGAGCTGTGAATCGGTTGCCCGCCAGTGGCCAGTCGCTGCACCGCGGTGTCCGCCGGCGTCCCGTTCAGTTCGATGCCGGCGCGCGTGCACAGCTCGCCCCAGGTGTGCAGCTTCTCGCTGATACGGTGGTTGACCTCCACGGTCTGGTCGTTGAGGTCGCAGCGATAATCGTAGGTAGGCATGGCAAAACTCCTTTATAAGCGATTGCTGAATTATACAGTGCCGGCCACCCAAAATGTATACCCGCATGATATGCACTGCTGACCCGCACTGTTGCAAGTGATCGCTGCCGGCATTGCCACCCCACAGCGGTCTGCTACAGTCTTGAGATGATCACGCTTTCCACCATCGCGTGTGTGACCACACCCGGAGTTCGAGCATGTCTGATACCAGGCGACTGAGACATGGAAAAGGTCGTGCCGCACGCCACGCACAGCGCGCCGCGCCGATTCCGGATTCGCTGCGACCGATCCGCCCGGGTTTGAGCGGCGGGCGCTATCACCCACTGCAGGAAAGGGACCTGGAACGCGTACACCAGGCCGCGTTGCAGATACTGGAAACGATCGGTCTCGCCAAGGCACTACCAAGCTGCGTGGAACTGGTATGCGCCGCGGGCGGGCGGCAGAGCGCGGAGGGCCGTGTGCTGTTTCCGCGCAGCCTGGTGGAGGACACCATAGCAAGTGCGGCCCGGGACTTCGTGCTGCACGCACAGGATAGTCATCATGACCTGGATCTGAGCGGTAACCGGGTGCATTTCGGTACCGCGGGCGCTGCGGTGCACGTGGTCGATCCCAGGACTCTGGAGTACCGGGAGTCGACCCTGGCCGATCTCTATGACGCAGCAAGGCTGGCGGATACCCTCGACAACATTCATTTCTTCCAGCGACCGCTGGTCGCCCGCGACTTGACCGACCCTCGCGAACTCGATCTCAATACCTGTTACGCCGCGGTCGCGGGCACCCGCAAACATGTCGGCAGCAGCTGGGTTCTACCCGCTCACCTCACCGAATCAGTGCAGATGCTGCACTGGATGGCGGGCGGTGAACAACAGTGGCGGCGTCGGCCTTTCGTAAGCATGTCCTGTTGTTTCGTGGTACCGCCGCTGCGCTTCGCCGAGGACGCCTGCGCCTGTCTGGAAACCGCCGTCCAACTTGGCATGCCGGTGCTGTTGCTGGCAGCGGGGCAAGCTGGCGCCACCAGCCCGGCGCCGTTGGCGGGCGCGCTGGCATTGCAGGTCGCCGAGGTGCTGGCCGGTCTGGTCTATGTCAACCTGCTGGTACCGGGACACCCGGCCATATTCGGCAGTTGGCCGTTCATTTCAGATCTGCGCACCGGCGCCATGAGCGGTGGCAGCGGTGAACAGGCCGTACTGATGGCGGCTTGTGCCCAGATGGCCCACTATTATCGACTGCCCGGTGGCGTAGCAGCCGGCATGGCGGATGCCAAGCTCCCTGATGCGCAATCCGGCTTCGAAAAAGGCTACACCACGGTTCTGGCCGCGCAAGCCGGCGCCAACCTGATCTACGAGGCCGCCGGGATGCAGGCCAGCCTGCTCGGTTTCTGTCTGGAGGGCATGCTGGTGGACGACGACATGCTGGGCGCGGTGATGAGAACCGTCCGCGGTATCGAGGTCAACGACGATACCCTGTCGGTGGAAGTGATCCGCGAAGTCTGTCTGCAGGGACCAGAACATTTTCTCGGCCACGAACAAACCCTGAGACTGATGCAAAGCGAGTATGTCTACCCCGCTCTGGCCGACCGCAACAGCCCCAAGGAATGGCGCGAGCAGGGCTCGCCGGAACTGTTCGATCAGGCTCACCAGCGGATGCTGGAGATATTGGCCAGACACTATCCCGACCACATCGACGATACCCTGGACGCCAAAATCCGCGAGGCCCTGCCCATCCGCCTGCCCAGGGAACGCATGCGCCCAAACGGCACCGATTGAAACGTGCGGAGCCCGATGCTTGCCAATCCACCGCAGGGGTGTCAGCGTAGGCGGCCCATCACTACCGGATCCCGGGTACCGACATGCCCTTTGAGTTGCTGGCGCGGCCGCTGAGCCGGACCGAATTCGCGCCCTTTGGCGACGTCATCGAAACACATGGCCGCCACCACCACAGCATCAACGATGGCAGCACCGAACGCTACCATGATCTGGCCCTGCTGGACCTGACCGAAAACGGTGGCCGACCACTGCTCAACCTGTTTCGGGGCCAGCCCTTCCGGCCACCGTTGAGGCTGAGTGTGATGGAGCGCCACCCACTGTCAAGCCAGGCATTCATGCCGCTGCAACACACCCGTTTCGCGGTGGTGGTGGCCACACCGGGCCGCCCTCCGCAAGCAGCGGACCTGAAAGCATTTCTGAGTGATGGGAGCCAGGGCGTCAACTACCACCGTGGGGTCTGGCATCACCCGCTGCTGGCGCTGGACCGCATCAGCGATTTTATGGTCATCGACCGCGGCGCCGACGACAGCAATTGTGACATCCATCCGTTGCCGGAATCAGATCCGGTCATCCTGGTACTGCCCCGAGAGTCACCCGAATGAATCTTGCCAACCTGGACCCAGCAGCTCTGCGCAACGACATCGTCGGAGTCGATTCAAGCTTCCCGACCCCGTTCGGGGAACGGTTGATGGTGTACTGCGACTACACCGCTTCAGGCCGTTGCCTGGGCTTTGTCGAGCGCTACCTGATGCAACTGCAGCGGCGCTATGCCAACACCCACACGGAAGACGACATCACCGGTCGCAGCATGACCCGCCTGCTGCATCGTGCCGAACAGATGATCAAGGACTCCGTCAACGCCGGCCCGCACGGGCGGGTGATCTGCACCGGCACCGGCTCCACCGCGGCGATCGACAAATTGCAACAGATTATCGGCGTGGCGCTGCCGCCCGCCAGCCGGGCGATGCTGCTGGATCTGGTGGATGGTTGTTTTGGTGAGGATGCGGCGCAGCAACTGACGACCTTTCTGCGCCAGCACCAGCCCGTGGTGTTCGTGGGCCCCTACGAGCACCATTCCAACGAGGTCACCTGGCGCGAGGGGCTGGCGAGCGTGCAGGAGGTCCGGCTGGCCACGGATGGCGGTATCGACCTCGAGCACCTGGCGCAGTTGCTGAAGGCGCCGGAGCACCAGGGCAGACTGCGGATCGGTTCGTTCTCGGCGGCGTCCAACGTCACCGGGCTGTGTTCACCGGTGCGCGAGATCGCGACACTGCTCCACCAACACGACTGCCTGGCCTGCTTCGACTATGCGGCCAGTGCGCCCTATGTGGACATCGACATGAACCCGGCTCCTGACGGCAACGGCGGTGATGCCTCGCTGGACGCGGTGTTTATATCCCCGCACAAGTTTCTGGGTGGCCCGGGATCGTGCGGCGTGCTGGTGTTCAAGGAGAGTCTCTATCACCGCGAGCTGCCACCGAGCGTGTCCGGCGGCGGCACCGTGGACTATGTCAGCACCCGGGGCCATGCTTTTATCGACGATATCGAGGAGCGCGAAAAAGCCGGAACCCCCGGCGTATTGCAAACCATGAAGGCGGCGCTGGCTTTCGAGATCAAATCAGCGATTACGGTTCCCCGCATCGAGGCCCGTGAGTTGCAGTTGCTGAAACGCGCCTTTGCATGCTGGCAGGCCAACCCGGGAATCGAGATCCTCGGCAACCCCGATCCGGAACGGCGAATCTCGATCGTGTCTTTCAACATTCGCGATCCTCGTGGTAACTACCTGCATCCCAAGTTGGTGACCATGCTGCTCAACGATCTGTTCGGGATACAGTCACGGGCAGGCTGTTCCTGCGCGGGGCCCTATGGCCACCGTCTGCTGGGAATCGATGACGACACCTCTCAACGCTACCAGGACTGGATCAGCAAGGGGTACCAGGGCATCAAACCCGGCTGGTGCCGGGTCGGATTTCACTATGTCATGGACGATGCCGAGGCCGACTACGTGATCGACGCAGTCGATTTCCTGGCCACCAACGGGCACCACTTTCTGAGCGAGTATGTGTTCGATCTCAAGGGCGCGAGCTGGTCACACCGTGGGTTCGTCGATCAGGACGAACCCTTCTCGCTGGCCGCGGCGGTGGGCGCTACCGTGCCCTCGTCCTCGGCTCTGAGCGCGCAGCAGCGCCGGACCCGGTACCATCAATTCCTCACGCAGGCCCGTGAGTTGGCGGCAAAACTCGCCCGCCAGGGTGGCCATGATCTGCATCGACTCGAAGGTGATCTGGGGGAACTGCAGTTCTTTACGCTGGAGACCTGAGGCGATCGGTCACAGCTCAATAGTCCGGGGGCGGAGTCTCAGGACGAAGGGCTCAGGGTCTCCCAGTTGTCGAGTATTTGCATGACACTGTTGGCCATCAGCAGCCGTTGCGCCGGGGTGGTGGAGTCACTCATCGTCATTGTTCCTGGATTGACGCCCGATCCGGCTCATCGGTATCACCTCGGCTGTGCGTGGCTCATCCACATAATGCGGGCGCTCCCGAAGCTCGACCCCGGCCGCGTTCGCCAGCTTCCGTTCGCGGGCTGCGATCAAGGCGAAACACTGGCGGATGTCCTCCACGGTAGCCTCGCTGAGCGGGTGCTTTAGCCCGGGACGCGGTGTCGTTTCGCGCACCACCTGCCCCAGCACCTTGCGCATCACCACCAGAATTCGTTGTTCTTCAGTACCCATCGCATAATTTCCCGTGGCTCAACTGGTTGGAGCGGGCAAACCCGAACTTCACGAGCTGACCGCGGAGACTGAATGCACCTGTTCCATGATGGTTTCCTCATCCTCGGCGATACTGGGCTCGCGTAGCAGCCAGACCCTGAACTCGGCACCCTCACCGAGCCTGGAAGATACCGTGATGTTGCCACCATAGCGTCGAATCAGACCGTAACTGATCGACAGCCCCAGACCGGTGCCCTCACCCTCCGGCTTGGTGGAGTAGAATGGGTCAAAGAGTTTACTCTGCGCTGCGCGGTCGATTCCACTGCCATTGTCGCGGATAGCGATCACCACGCCCTTGTCATCCCAGTCGTTCACTTCGATCGTGATCACCCCTCCTTCGGGTGGCGCCGCATGGCAGGCATTGACGACCAGGTTGACCAATACCTGCTGCAATTCCTGCCGGTTGATGCTGACCAGGGCATCGGTTCCGATGTGTTTTCGAACCTCGATCGAGGCCTGCCGCAAAGCATGGTTGACCAGCGCCAGGGTTTCCTCGATCAGTTCCCCCGGAGCGACCTCGGACAGATACCCCACATACTCCGCCGGCCGGGAGTACTGCAGCAGATTGTTGATGATCTCACGGATACGATAGACCTGCGCGATGATCAGATCGACCTCTTCGCTGACCGGCGCCACAGCATCGCCCAGCTCGGCGACCAGCACATCGATATTGCCCAGTATCACCGCGGTCGGATTGTTGATCTCATGTGCCACACCAGCAGTCAGTTCACCCAGCGCCGCGAGCTTTTCGGCCATTGCCAGTTGCTGCCGTGTCGCCCTCAACAGCTCGACCGTGCGCTGCAGATCCAGATTCTTTTGCCGCAGCTCACGGGTACGCTGTTCCACCTTGACTTCCAGCTGGTCGGCGGCCTTGCGTATCTGCCGGTTACGTTGCTGGAGACGATCGAGCATGGCGTCGAACCCGCGCGCCAACTCGCCGATCTCGTCTTCCGAGGAAACGTCACCGATGCGGACATCTTTCCCCGCCCGGGTGGCTCGCACCACCCTGCTCATACGTTCTATCGGTCCGAAAATGGATTTCGCCCCCTGTATCGCGAGCACTGCCGACATCACCACAACTATCAGGAAGATGACGGATACCCACTGAATCGCCCGAGCCAGACTGTTGCGAAACGGTGCCTCCAGAAAACCCGCATACAGCATTCCCACCCGCTGGCCACTGGCATCGAGGATCGGTGCATAGCCCGAGATATACCAGTCGTTGACCACGAACGCGCGGTCGATCCAGGGTTCGCCCTGTTCAAGCACAAGGGTCCGGACTTCGTTCGACACCCGCGTCCCCAACGCACGCTCATCCGGTCGCAACGGTACGTTGGTGTTGATGCGCACGTCATCGAGGAACACGGTGACCGTGCCGATACTGTCTTCAGGCAGCCGCCCGGGCCCGTATATCAGATCCCTGATCGTGTCCACGAAGGTGAAATTGCCATTGAGCAATACCGCCCCGTCCAGCAATGCGATCACTCGGCCGCCCACATCCCTGATCGGGTAGATCATACGCATCGCCATCGCCCGCCCCTCCTCTTTCAAGCGGGTCGGACGCGCGCGCGGGGTTTCGATCAACGGCAGCCTGACCCGCCCGGCCAGTTCCGAGTCCAGGACCCGCAGTTGGGCGGGGTCCAGGATCTGTATCGCGCTGACCGGTTGCCCCGACAGGGCGGCCTTCAGCTTGCCTGGCAGTCCCAGCGGCTGTACCCCCCCACCACCCTCGCTCAGCGCCACCAGGCGCAGCAGGTCAAAGCCTTCGCTGATCTTTAGGGCAGCCAACTGTGCATCGACTGAGCCGGTATTCCCTGCAAACAGATTGGTGCGAAAAGCATAGGATTCACTGAGGCGTCCCAACTCGTCCAGATAATCCTGCTGGATGCGGGCGAATACATCCTGCGCCACCGAAAGATCCGTGTTGACCTTTATGAAGAGCTGCTCGTAGGTGGTCTTGTTGCTCCAGTAAACCGCCAGTCCCAGCGTCAGCGGCAATACCAGCAGGATCGGGAACAGCACCAACAGCAGCAGCTTGTGCCGAAGCTTGGAGCGGATCTGGGCCGGGAGTCGGATCATCGTTAGTAACCGCGACTCAGTCGATCGCGACCACCGCGGCCTGCTGCGCGGACCAGGCCTTGAGCTTGCGCTCCAGGGTCTTGCGCGACACCCTGAGCTTTCTGGCAGCCTCCGACTTGTTTCCGGCTGCCGCTGCGAGCGTGTGCAGGATGTGCCGCTTTTCCACCTCTTCCAGGGTAAGGGATGCAGCCTCAGCCGATACGCTGTCGGGGATCGCGGCGGCCACCTGCTGCTGTGCCATCAAACATTCGCTTGGCCGCCGACCCAGGAGCAGGGAGCGCTCCACTACGTTGCGGAGTTCGCGCACGTTGCCGGGCCAATCGTAGCTGGCGAGGATGCGAAATTCCGCGGCGGAAAGCTGCGGTGGCCGCACCCCCAGTTCAGCAGCGAGTGTGGCCATGAAATGCCGGGTCAGCAACTCCAGGTCTTCGCTGTGGTCGCGCAACGCCGGCATGCGCACCGTCAGTACATTGAGGCGGTAGTAGAGATCCTCCCTGAATCCACCACGCCGGGTGGTTTCGGCCAGGTCACGGTTGGTGGCAGCGACCACGCGGACATCCAGCGCTGTCTCACGGTTCGACCCGACCGGTCTGATCGTGCGCTCTTCGAGGAACCTCAGCAATTTTGCCTGCATCGCCAACGGCATTTCGCCGATCTCGTCAAGAAACAGCGTGCCCTCGCTGGCGTAGCTGAACAACCCTTCCCGTGACTGGTGCGCACCGGTAAAAGCGCCCTTGACGTGACCGAACAGCTCGCTTTCCAGCAGTTCCGGCGAAATGGCGCCGCAGTTGATGGGGACGAACGGGCCGTTGCGCCCGCTGAAAGCGTGCAGCGAGCGGGCCGCCAGCTCCTTGCCGGTTCCGGACTCACCTTCGATCAGGACCGTGGAAGGCGTTGGCGCGATGCGCTTTATCAGTTCACACACCTCACGCATCACCTTGCAGGTACCGACGAAGGCTTCACCGGGCGCGAACATCTTGTCCAGTTCACGGCGCAGCACGAAGTTCTCCCGACTCATGCGCCGCTGTTTGAGACAGCGCTCAACCGAGGACAGCATCTGCTCCATGCGAAAAGGCTTGAGCAAGAAATCGGAAGCGCCGGCTCGCAACGCCTGTATGGCGGTTTCGAGGTCAGCGTGGGCGGTGATGAATATCACGTCGGTGGCCAATCCCTGCTCGCGCAGCTTGTCCAGCCAGTCGGTACCGGACATGCCCGGCATCCGGATATCGACGATCAACAGATCGAAATAGCAACGCTGTCTCAGTGATTCTGCTTCGCTGACGTCCGCGGCGGTCTCCACCAGCGCGTACTTTCCGGCCAGGCTGCGTTGCAGGAACTTGCGGATCCCCGGCTCGTCGTCGACCACCAGAATAGAGGTCGACAGATGGGTCGCGCCAGTACTCCGCGATCCCACATCGGTCGCGGCGCTCTCTCGCATCGATGTTCCCCTCCGGCTGCCGGTCGCGCGAGCTACAAGTATAGTACGCGTGACGCCGAAGGCGGTTGCCTCGACTCAACCGCATTGATGCCCGGTGTGGGTATATCGCCGGTGGGTAGCTGGATCAGGCCAGGTCGATGCTTCCTTCGATCACCAGATCCTCGCCAAACCCATCGATCCGCAAAGTCATGGTCACCCCGACGGCAGCATCCGGCGCCAGCCGCCCGTCACCAACAGCCTGCCGCACCGTGTCATCGATATGGCGCTGTGTTGTGATCCCGACCCGCTTCAGATAGCGCCGCAAACTCAGGTTGAATGTTTCCTCGTTCATGAATACCTCCTGGACGCAAACAGGCGGCCCGAAGGCCGCCTGTGCCGCGCTTTCCACGGTGCCACTCAACCTGTTGTCGACTCGACCCCGGTGGTCTGACCAGCCCCGGTTCGATTGGTGGCGGGTTTCGCCTCGATCTCCTTGTCCACCAGCTCCTGATACCAGAGATCGTGGTGCTGTTTGGCCCATTGCACATCCACACGCCCGGTGGTCATGCCTTGCAGAGCACCCTCGGTGCCCAGGGTGCCGATATAGATATGCCCGAAGGCAAAACACATCAGGATGATGCCACCGGTCACGTGAATCAGATTGGCCACCTGCATCTGTTCCCGGGTCCAATCCAGGTTGGGGAAATCCATAGCCAACCCGGTCGCGGCAACCGCCAGACCTACCAGAAAGAGCAGCCAGTACCAGATCTTCTCTCCGCCGTTCATGCGACCGGCGGAGAGATGGGCCTTGCCGACCAGCCCACCTCCCTTGACCAGCCAGACCAGATCCACACGTCGTGGAATATTGTGAGGCAGCCACAGCAGCAACTCCACCACCAGACCAGCGGTGAAAAAAGGCCCAAGATAGTTGTGCAGGGTTCTCATCAGACTCGCATAGGCCGAGAACGCATCTTTCCCCAACACCGGGATCATCACCTCGCGTCCGTACAGCATGCTTAAGCCGGTCACCAGCAGCACCAGGAACAGGATCGCGGTGTACCAGTGCAGAAAGCGTTCGAAAACGTTCCAGCGCGGCACAGTTGCGCCGTCCGGTCCTCCCTCAATCCTGATTCGCCCTCTGATCAGAAAAAACAGCGCGATGGAGGCCAGCGAGGCTGCCAGCAGCCAGGAACCCCAGGTCTTGACCGGCCCGTTGCGCAGTGCCCGCCAGTTCTCGCCACCGTTCTGTATCAATACATTGGCGCCTTGGCTCTTGATCGCCGAGTAACCCTCGACACCGCCGCGAACGGCCCGCCAGAAGCTGGCACGCTCGTTGACGGTGTCCGGTTGCCCTTGAGCGACCGCCGCGTCACCCAGCAGCAAACCGCCGAAAGGCAGCATGGCTACCACTGCGAACAGCACTACAATGGACCAGATCACGGCCCTTACTGCAGCGCCCGGCATGACACGATTCCTGGATTCGGACATGTCTGTTCCCCTCAACGATCCGTCTGCACCTGCTGGAGGCGCTGCTGCAGTTTCTGATTGAATTCGGTGGTACCGGCAACATCGAGCAAGGGGTCGTGAGCCCCCTTGTACTGACCAGGCTCATGGAGCGTGACGCTCGTCACCTGGTCCCCACAGCCCGCGACCGTGAGCAACAGCAACGCCGCCACGAATACGGACCCAGTCATTCCTGTCCTGGTCATTGGATCTCCCCTCCGACGAACGAACACCGGTGCCGGCTGATCAACTGCTGTAGGCCCGATCCCAACCCCAGGTCTGGGGACGCCCTCCTCGCATCAACACGCGCTGCCGGTAGATATCGGCGATCATGTCACCGTCTCCCGCCAGCAATGCCTTGGTAGAGCACATCTCGGCGCACATAGGCAGCTTGCCCTCGGCAAGGCGGTTGGCGCCGTACTTCTCGAACTCCGCGGCTGAGTTGTCGGCCTCCGGCCCTCCCGCGCAGAAGGTGCACTTGTCCATCTTGCCGCGCACACCGAATGCCGACGCCTGCGGATACTGCGGCGCCCCGAAAGGACAGGCGTAGAAACAGTATCCACAACCGATGCACTGGTCCTTGTCGTGGAGTACCACGCCATCCGGCGTGGTGTAGAAACAATCCACCGGGCAAACCGCGGCGCAGGGGGCATCCGTACAGTGCATACAGGCCACCGACATCGATTTTTCCCCGGGTTCACCGTCGTTGATGGTCACCACCCGGCGGCGATTGACTCCCCAGGGAACTTCGTTGACGTTCTTGCACGCAGTGACACAGCCATTGCACTCGATGCAACGTTCCGCATCGCAAAGGAATTTCATTCGGGCCATGGGTGATTCTCCTCGCTACGATTCTGCATTCGCTGTTTCAGGCCGCGGTGAGACGACACAAGGTGACCTTGGACTCCTGCATCTGGGTCACCGAGTCATACCCGTAGGTAAACGCGGTATTGGCAGCCTCCCCCAGCACGTAGGGGGCGGCACCTTCAGGGTACTTGGCGCCCATGTCCACACCCTGCATATGCCCGGCAAAATGAAACGGCGTAAACACCACCCCGGGTGCAACCCGGCGGGTGATCATGGCCTTGACCTTGATACGCGATCCTTCCGGGCTTTCCACCCAGATATCCTGACCATCGCGGATACCGGCGTTGTTGGCGTCCACCGGGTTGACCTCGGCGAACATTTCCTGCTGCAACTCGGCAAGCCACGGGTTGGAACGTGTCTCATCGCCGCCCCCCTCATACTCGACCAGCCGGCCGCTGGTATGGATAAGCGGAAAGTCTTTGGAGTAGTCCTGGCTCTGTATGGACTGATACCGGGTCGGCAGGCGGTAGAAGGACTTGCGATCCTCGTAGGTCGGATACTTTTCCACCAGATCCCGTCGTGATGTGTACAGCGGTTCCCGGTGTATCGGCACCGGATCAGGAAAGGTCCACACCATGGCACGCGCCTTGGCGTTGCCGAACGGCGAGCAATTGTGCTTGATGGCGACCCGCTGTATCCCTCCCGACAGATCGGTCTTCCAGTTCTTGCCCTCTGCCGCCTGCTGCTCTCCGGCAGTGAGATCCTCCCACCAACCCAGCTGCTTGAGCAGATCGGCGCTAAACTCCGGATAACCGTCCTGGATCTCGGAGCCCTTACCGTAGGAACCCTCGGCGAGCAGATTGACCCCGTCGCGCTCGACACCAAACCGGGCCCGGAAAGTCAGCCCGCCTTCACCCACCTTCTTGCTGGTGTCATACAGCAACGGGGTGCCCGGATGCTTCATTTCCGCGGTGCCCCAGCAGGGCCACGGCATACCGTAATACTCACCGTTGGCGGGCCCGCCTTCAGCCTTCAGCGAGGTGGTGTTGAAGGTATGCCAGTTCTGTTGGTGCTCCTTGAGCCTTTCAGGGCTTTGTCCGGTATAGCCGATCGTCCACATACCGCGGTTGAACTCACGGGTGATGTCTTCGATCATGGGTTCTTCGTCGACGACCTTGATGTTCTTGCAGAGTTGCTCGGAGAAGCCCAGTTTGGCCGCCATCTTGTACATGATGGTTTGATCGGGTAAGGATTCGAACAGCGGCTCGATCACCCGGTCGCGCCACTGCAACGAGCGATTGGAGGCAGTCACCGAGCCGTAGGTCTCGAACTGGGTGGCCGCCGGCAGCAGGTACACGCCGTCGCTACGATCGTGCATCACCGCGGTCGCGGTAGGATAGGGGTCGATGACCACCAGTACATCCAGCTTTTCCATGGCCGTTTTCATTTCGGCGCCACGAGTCTGGCTGTTGGGCGCATGCCCCCAAAAAACCATCGCCCGCACATTGTCCTGCTGCGCGAAATTGTCCTTGTCCTCCAGCACCGAGTCGATCCAGCGTGATACCGGCACTCCCTTGGCATTCATCGGATAGAGCGGCTTACCCTTGGACTCTTCGTAGCTGTTCTGGTCGAAGCGCGCCTTGATCCATTCGTAGTCCAGATCCCAGACTTTCGACCAGTGTTTCCAGGCGCCCGCCGACAGACCGTAGTAGCCCGGTAGTGAATGACTGAGGACGCACATGTCGGTGGCACCCTGTACATTGTCGTGGCCACGAAAGATGTTGGTGCCACCGCCCGCCACACCCATGTTGCCCAGCACCAGTTGCATGACGCAGTAGGCCCGGGTGTTGTTGTTGCCAATGGTGTGCTGGGTCCCACCCATACACCAGACGACGGTTCCCGGACGGTTCTCGGCCATGGTCTGGGCCGCCAGGCGTACCTGGTCGCCGGGCACACCGGTAACCCGCTCCACCTCATCCGGCGTCCACTTGGCAACCTCTTCACGAATTTCACCGATACCGTAGACACGCTGATCGATAAATTTCTGGTCTTCCCAGCCATTCTCAAACACGTGCCAGAGCACACCCCAGATCAATGGCACGTCGGTGCCTGGCCGCAGACGCAGGAACTGGTCGGCGTGCGCGGCGGTGCGGGTGAATCTGGGATCACAGACGATCATCTTGGCGCCACTTTCCTTGGCCCGCAGGATATGTTGCATGGCCACCGGGTGCGCCTCGGCAGCATTGCTGCCGATAAAGAACATCGCCTTGGAATTGTGCATATCGTTGTAGGAATTGGTCATGGCGCCGTAGCCCCAGGTATTCGCTACCCCGGCCACCGTAGTGGAATGACAGATACGGGCCTGATGATCGACGTTGTTGGTGCCCCACAGCGCCGCAAATTTTCGAAACAGATAGGCTTGCTCGTTGTTGTGCTTGGCCGAACCCAGCCAGTACACGGAATCAGGTCCGGACTGCTCGCGGATCTGCAGCAACTGGTCACCCAGTTCATTGATCGCATCATCCCAGGACATTCGCTTCCACTTCCCCCCCACCAGCTTCATGGGGTACTTGAGCCGCCGCTCACCGTGACCGTGCTCACGCACCGCGGCACCCTTGGCGCAATGGGAACCGAGGTTGAAGGGGTGATCAAAAGCCGGTTCCTGACCAACCCAGACACCATCCTTTACCTGCGCATAGATACCGCAACCCACCGAACAATGCGTGCACACCGTGCGCACCTGCTTGGTGCTGCCAGCATCGGTGGCAGCCGTCGCTGCCTGCGTCTTGCGGATCATGCCGGGTGCAACCGCCGATCCCAGCACGGCGCCACCGGCCGCCAGCCCGGAGTTGCGCAAAAAAGTGCGCCGGCTCTGGGTCACACCCTTGAAGGCTACCGGGCCCTTGCTGGCGCCAGCTGCTTCGGAGGTCGATACTTTGGTGAGTTTCATCACAATCTCTCCTGCCCGCTGGAGCGAATTCAGAATCTGGCCGCACGGTAGTAGTCGCGCACGTGCTGTGACTCGCGGTAGCCACGCGGCTCTTCATCCGCCGCTGCTGTAGCATTGGGCGGTTGTCCCGCCACCGCAATACCTCCCACCCCCGCTGCCAGCGCCGCCGCCCCGGAGGTGGTCACCACCAAACCGGAAAGGAACTCCCGCCGAGTGGCAAGTGGTGCTCCGCTCCTGGAGTCTCGTCTGTTCATCCTCAGGCTCTCCCGTCTTTGTATAACTCGCGCTCTACTTTCCCGATCAGCTGTGTACCGCCGCTGCAAGTGCCCGCAACTGCAACAACCTGGTCAGCCGGCCATCGACAGACAACGTTGCTCCATCACCATGAACTCCGCACCCAGCCGCGCCACCGAATGGTAGAAACAACCGCTCGTGGACTGTTCCAGATCCTCGAAAAACCTCCCCGCCCACGGCAGCAGATGCTGCCGGCAGAACTCCTGCTCAACCTCGGGCCCGTATGCGGAGTCTGATATCAGCAGCGCCATCACTTCACACAACGCGGCAATATGATCCTCGGGATCGTGAACCCCGTGTGCCCGCTCGAGGCCGAGGCTGGCCAACCGCTGCCTCAGTTCGCTCAACGGCCGCTCCATCAGAAACCCGGTGAGATACCAGGATGCGTAAGGCACCAGCTCACCGCGGCCCAGCCCTATGAACAACTGGTGGTACTCGTCCTCGACCAGCGCCGCATCAGATTCCCTGGCCGCCAGCGCCAGCAACGCCCACGCCCGCATCATCCGGGGCGCCTGAGGATCGGCATGCGAATCCAGCGAGGAAAGTTGAGCGAGCAGATCCACACCCGGGGGCGCCGCCAGCAGTTGCGCGATCAGCACGTAAACACGGGCCCGCAGCGCGTCCTCTGCCGCCACTTCCTCCGGCGGCACGGAAGCAACCGTGGCCGCACCGTGAATAATCGGGTCCGGGTCCGTGCCCGCCGAGTTCTGTGCGCTCATTGGGATAGCCTCCAGAGCAAGATAAAGACCACCCGATTGCCGGAAAATAATGACCAATAGGGTGCAAAACTACCAAGGCATTCACTGCCCGCTTGCATACACGGGGTTTGGCCGACCATCTGCCGAAGGCCAAGATGCACCAGAGAACCGGATTTCAGGAGCCGTCGCCGGGCCGGAGGTCCGCCGCAAACATATCCTTGACCCTGCAATCGCCACACATCCGCAAGCGCTCGAGCGCTTGCGGCTCCTGGAACATCGAATGTGATCGCAAACGCTCGGTCAGGGTCTCGATGACGCTGCGGGTGGCGAAAGGCGTCCCACACACAACGCAACAAAATGGTGGTTCCTGGTGAAGCACCTGTGTCTTGTTGCGCTGCTCACGTCCGGTCAACAGCCGGGGATGCCGCTCGATGGCATCCTCCGGACAAGCCAGTTCACAGAGCCCGCACTGCACGCAGTTGCGTTCGGTAAAGCTCAACAGGGGTGTATCGACACCATCGCCGAGTGCTGCCGCTGGACACACCGACACGCAGGCCATGCACAGAGTACAGGTTTGCTGATTCACCACCACCGAGCCGAACGGTGAGGCCGCCGGCAGCGGCAACTCCGTGGCCCCGCACTGTGATTGACTCAACAAATGGTCGATGGCAGCAAACAGCGTGTCACGCTTGGCATTGGAACCGGCAAACCCAGTGGGGCTGAGTGCGGGCATCGTATCGCCCGGGGCCGGCCGCGACGCCTCTGCCTCAGCTACCAGAGCCAGTGCGGCAGCCGGGAATCCCATACCGGTGAGCAGCGCATGAGCCACCGATAGCTGGGCTTCGGTCTCACGGCGCACGCTGGTGGGAACGCTGTCCGGTGCCAGCAACACGATCCTGGCGGCACCGTACGCCAGGCAGGCCAGCCAGACATCCATGCCCACGCTGCCAATTTCCTCGACCTCCACCGGTATGACGTTTGCCGGCAGGGATTCCAGCGCAGTGCCGTCACTGCCACCACCGTGAAAAAGCAGTACCGCGGGTCCGCCACCATGCTCGTCAAAAGTGCGCAACAGCTTGCGCAACCGATTGAGCAGATCCCTGGGGGCAGGATAGCGGTAGCTGATCGCGCCGCTGGGGCAGGCCGCGGCACAGCTGCCACCGCCCTGGCAGTAATAAGGATCGATCCGCACCGATTCCGCTAAAGAAGTAATAGCCCCGGTCGGACAACTATCCAGACAACGCTGGCAACCCCGCACCCCGGACCGGCCATGCGCGCAGATGTCGGCATCGTATTGGAAGTAGCGGGGCTTATCGAAGTCACCCACCATCTCCGGCAGTTCACCGATCACCACCGCCAGTGCCTCCTGGTCCTGCGGATGGCAGCGGTAGTAGCCCAGTGGCAGCACCTCGAAATCGATCAGCGGCCGGTCACCGAGGTCCACCACCAGATCGAAGTGCGACTGACCGGTATTCAGGACGGTGGCCAGATCAATCACCCCGGCCGGGTCGACGACCTCCACGATGAACGCACCAAAGTGCCCCTGCAAACGGATTTCCCGCCCTTTGGCATAAAACACCGGCGACTCGGACGCTGTGGACCCAGCCTGGCCGGATCCTGGCACCAGTACACAGAACGCGAGCTGTGCCAGGCTGGCGGTCCGCGCCAGCCCCAGCGCTACGTCGGGTGGACCCACCACCAGGACCCGGCCATCGGAATGAAACGCCACCCGATCGGTAGCTGCGATCGGGACCGTCCCCGCGGCCTCCAGAGCCAGCTTGCGCGGGTCGTCATCCCCGCAGGGTTCCTGCTGACCCCCGGTGGTCAACGACTGGTTCCCGGCAGACATTCGCCAGCCCCATGGTCGTACTCACCATGGTCGTGCTCGCCGGTAGTGCACGGTTCTTCGCCACTCTCATTGCGGGCCACCCGCTCCACATCAGCGGGCGCATCAGGTTCCGCGATCGGTGCTTGAGCCTCCGCGGCCATCACCTCGGTATCACCCGGGTCTGGATCGTCCCGACCGGTGGCCGTATCGCGTGCAGCCGCGATACGGCGGCGCATTTCCGCGGTGACCACCGAACCCAGCGCCACAAAACTGGTGAAATCCTCGTCGTAGTCATCGAGCCCGTCGCAGACATTGAATGCCGGCAGGTGAAAGACCCGGCGCAGTGCCAAACGCCTGAGTTCCTTGCTGACCCCTGGCGACAGAAAACCACTGACGTCCGAGCCTTCCCGCAGGCTTTCCAGCGGCGGCATGTCGGCATCCGTCAATGGCGGCTGCGATTGCGTAGCTTCGTTGTCAGGAATCGTTGCGCCAGTGGCAACCGCGGTAGCGGGTCGGGGTTGCTGACCGGTCTTACGCTGCGACCAGCGGGCGATGAAGGGGCGTCCGTCGACACCGCCATCCTGCTCCCGATCACCCCCGCTATTGCGGCTCATCGCTCCGACTCCTGGTGCCAGTCGCGCCGCTTTCGCTTACGTTTCA
>CBDVAK010000021.1:0-21620 GCA_965371945.1 uncultured Candidatus Competibacteraceae bacterium | reverse complement strand
CTGGTGATCGAGGAGATACGCCAAGCTCTGGACCGGGTGGCGGCGGACGACCGAAACAAGCCATCCGCGTGAGTCGCGCTGCATTCGAAAAGTGGCAGGCGCGTTATACCCGGGGCACGACTGCCGGCGCGGTGGATCCATACTTCGGCGAGATTGCGGAGCAGCTACCCGGCCACGGCCGTGCCCTCGACATCGCCGGCGGCAGCGGTCGTAACGCCCTGTTTCTGGCCGAGCGCGGGCTCGAGACAACCCTGGTCGATATCGCACCATCAGCTCTGAAGCTGGCGCAAGACAGCGCCGCAGCCACCGGGCTCACGCTTGCCACGGTGGCCGCGGACCTTGACGATACACCGCTTCCGGACGGACCTTTCGAGCTGATCGTGTGCTCGTGGTTCCTGCTCGACCCGACACTGTGGCAGCAGATCCAATACCGGCTCGCCGACCAGGGGACGATGGTCTATGTCCAGCCCACCACCATCAATCTGCAACGACACAGCCACCCGGGCAGACGTTTCCTGCTCGAGCCCGGCAGCCTGGCGAACACGATCGCTGCAGCCGGGCTGACGATAGTCAGCCTGCAGGAAGGCTGGGACAGCGCCGGCCATCACACCGCGCGACTGCTGGCTCGCAAACAACGCCATCACCGGGAACCACGATGAGCAGAAACAGCATCGGACTCAGCGACGAACTCAACCAGTATGTTGTGGATATCTCGGTACACGAACCTGATCTGCTCGCGAGGCTGCGCAAGGAGACCGCGGAATTACCTGAAGCCGGGATGCAGGTGGCTCCCGAGCAGGGGCAATTGCTGACCCTGCTGGTTCGCCTCATGGGTGCACGAAAGATCCTGGAAGTGGGCGTGTTTACCGGCTACAGCAGCCTGGCCATGGCCCTGGCGCTGCCGGACGATGGATCACTGATCGCCTGTGACGTCAGCGAGGACTGGACCTCGGTGGCGCGAAGATACTGGCAGGAGGCCGGGGTGGCACAGCGTATCGACCTACGCCTCGGACCGGCCCTGGATACCTTGAATGAGCTGATCGAAACAGGCCACGGCGATAGTTTCGATATGGCTTTCATCGACGCCGACAAGGAACGATACATCGACTATTTCGAACGTGCCCTGGTGCTGCTGCGACCCGGCGGACTCATCGCGGTGGACAATGTGCTGTGGAGCGGCAGCGTGTTGGACCCAACCGACCAGAGCGCGGACACCGTCGCGATCCGCGCATTCAACCAGCATCTCTACGACGATCAACGCATCGATTTGAGCCTTTTACCCATCGGCGACGGCCTGACCCTGGCCCGCAAGAGATAAAGGTGACGGCAACCTAGTTGAAGCGTACATACTCGAAATCGACCGGCTGATTGTTAATGCCCTTGGCCGGCGCCGCAATCCAGTTGGCCATCTTGCCCGGTTCCAGCACCGCACTGCCCATCAGCGACTGGACATAGGCGCGATCAGCCGGGCTGGGCAGCCAGTCGTGGACCTTGTGGTCCCACTCGGCCTCGGTAACCATACGACCGTCAGGTGACACCTTCAAATGGGACAATGAACCGATGGCGCGATGGAAAGCACGATGCGGCAGCGTCAGTTTGAAGTCCACACCCTGGCGCTCGATGATGCGATTCCAGCGTCCCAGCCCGCGGGCGCAATCGGTGATGTAGTCATCTTGCAAGGATGCATTCACGGCGGTGAGCGCAGGTTGCTCGACGATACGGAATTCATCACCGTGCACTTCCATCACCGGATAAGACGCATCGCCCACAAGCTCGTGATCATCCTTGCGCTTGGTCTCGTTGTAGCGACCTTTGAGACCCATGGTGAAGCTGTTGGCGGCATTGGTCGACAGTTCCTGGCCGAACAGATCCAGCGATACGCTGAAATGAAAGTTGATGTATTTCTGTATCAGCGGCAGATCGATCACGCCGTACTGGCGCAGGTCTTCGGTTCTGTGCTCTTTCATGACTTCGCAGGCGCGCTGTATGACCCGACCAACACCTGATTCACCCACGAACATGTGGTGGGCCTCTTCGGTGAGCATGAAACGGCAACTGCGAGCCAGGGGATCGAAAGCGGACTCGGCCAGCGAAGCCAACTGAAACTTGCCATCCCGGTCGGTAAAGAAGGTAAACATGAAAAATGACAGCCAGTCCGGGGTCTGCTCGTTGAAGGCGCCCAGGATTCGTGGCTTGTCCTCATCTCCGGAGCGCCTTTCCAGCAGCGCTTCCGCCTCTTCACGGCCGTCACGGCCGAAGTGTGCATCCAGAAGATACACCATGGCCCACAGATGGCGCCCCTCCTCAACGTTGACCTGGAACAGGTTGCGCAGGTCGAAAAGCGATGGACAGGTGGCACCCAGATAGCGCTGCTGCTCCACCGATGCAGGCTCGGTGTCACCCTGGATGACGATCAAGCGGCGCAGCACCGAACGATATTCGCCTGGAACTTCCTGCCAGACCGGCTCCCCTTTGTGCTCACCGAAACTGATGGTGCGATCCTGTTCCGGTTTCGCCAGAAAGATGCCCCAGCGGTAATCGGGCATCCGCACGTAACCGAAGTTGGCCCAACCCTTGGCATCGACGCTGACGGCAGTGCGCAGATAAACCTCGTGGCTGGTACTGTTGACCGGCCCCATGTCGCCCCACCAGTCCAGAAACTTGGGCTGCCAGGATTCCAGCGCCCGCTGCAGGCGGCGATTGTCGGTCAGATTGACGTTGTTGGGGATCCTGCTGTCGTAATCGATGCTCATGTTCAGACTCTCGTGTTGTCGTAGTTGCTCTTGCGGCCGGTTCCGAACAGACGCAGCGCGCCCTCCTCCCCGACAGCGTTGGGTCGCTGGAAAATCCAGTTCTGCCAGGCGCTGAGCCGTGCGAAGATCTTCGATTCCACCGTCTCGGGACCGCCAAAGCGAAGATTTGCTTCCATGCCGGTCATCGCGTCGGGCGAGAAGCTGGCGCGTTCCTCGATGGCGAGCCGCACTTCATCCTCCCAGTCGATGTCGTCAGGGATAAAAGTCACCAGGCCGGCCTCGTCGGCGTCCACCGCCAACAGGTCCTCGCCGATACGTTCCTGCAGCTCCTTCACCTGCTCCGGATCGCTCAGGAACCTGCTTTGCAACCGGGTGATACCGTTGCACATGGGCAGGGGTCTAAAGTTCATCGGCGTCAAGCGGAGACTGGCCGCGGGTCCATCGTCGAGGCTGCCGTCCAGCATGTAGCTGCGATCTGCCGCCAACAACAACTCCAGCAAGGTGCCGGTATAGCAACTGCCCGGCTCCACCAACGCGATCAGGCTACGGGAGGTGACATCGAGGCGTTTCAGGGTCCGCTTCAGATACAGAACGATCTCCCGGACCAGCCAGTGGCCACCATGTTCGAGCAGGACCTGATCGGCAGCTTCCACCAGATCGGCGTCACCGCGGGTGTGAAACACCCAGGTACCGATTTCGGTTTCATTGCTGCGCAAGTGCAGGATCAGGTCATCCAGCTCGCGAGCCAGGGCCAGCGGCCAGAACGAAGTCCCGGCCGCCCGTATGGACTCGGGATCAGTGGCAACTGCATGCCGGGGGCCGGACACGGTGATATGCACGCAACCCGTGCCACGATCGATTTCCGCGAGCAGGGTCTCGTATTGGATTCGGTCGTCCTCGATGACGCGCGACAGCGGCCCGAGCATCACCCCTCGGGCATCAACCGGTCGGTCGGAGACCAATGCGAATGCCGTGGCCTGCTGCCGGGCTGCATCCATCAGCCGGGTTTTGGGAACCAACTGGTCCACCAGCCTCCATTGCAGCGCGCGATTGCCTTTGACGCCTTCAGCCAGGGTACAGAACACGTCCGCGTGGTCACGACGGACCTTGCGTTTGTCGACCAACCGGGTCAAGCCACCGGTTCCAGGCAACACCGCCAGCAACGGCACTTCCGGCAGTGAAACCGCCGAATTGCCGTCGTCGGCCAGCAGAATATAGTCGGTGGCCTCGGCCAGCTCGTAGCCACCACCGGATGCGGTGGAGTTGAGCGCACACAGATAGGTCTGGCTGGAGTTCACGGTGGCGTCTTCGATGCCGTTGCGGGTCTCGTTGGTAAACTTGCAGAAGTTGACTTTGTGCTGATGGCTGGACTGGGCCAACATGCGGATATTGGCGCCTGAACAGAATATCTCCGGTTTTGCGGAGCTGATGATCACCGCGGCAACTTCCGGGTGTTCGAAACGAAGCCGCTGGGTGGCATCGTAGAGCTCGATGTCGACACCCAGGTCGTAGGAATTGAGCTTGAGTTCATAGCCGGGTACCAGGCCCTGGTCGGGTGCGACATCCATGGCCAACAGCGCCACCCGACCGTCGATGGTCAGCTTCCAGTGTCGATACCGGTCCGGGCTGGTTTGGAAATCAATCATCGATAGTCAATTCCATAATGGTCCACAGGGGCCAGTGCAGCCCGGATTCCCGGACCAGTGTGGCAGGTATACAGAATGCCTAGGCTCACCCAAGCCCGACAGGTTGCCGGCAAATGTTCTTTGATTCCCGCACCGGTGCGAGATACGGCTCGCACAACCGCGTCAGCTCGTCCAGACTCTGCTCAACGGTACTGGCCGAGGTCATGACCTCGGCGTCGGCCAGTTGATAATCCGGCTTGCGCTGTTCGAGTATCAGTTTCAAATCCGTCATCGCCTGACGGTTGCCGGCCATCGGTCGCAGGTCGCCCTGGGCGATGACGCGCTCCATGTGGTCCTCGGGACGCGCACGTATCCAGACCGTGTGGAAGTTCTGGCGCAATACCCGGTAGGTGTCGGCTTCCGATATCAGGCTGCCACCGGTTTCGAGCACAACGGTCTGGTATTCGGCCAGGGTCTGCTGTAGTGCCTGCAACTCCAGACGGCGGTACTGGGACTGCCCGGTCAGAGAGATCAGCTCGTTCATGTCCATGCCGGCAAGCTGCGAGATGACGGTCTGCAGGCGCAGGAATGGAACACCAAAACGTTCGGCCAACAGCGCGCCGAGAGTACTCTTGCCAGCCCCGCGCAGACCCACCAGCGCCACACCCTTGCGAGTCGGATGGTGCGCCCCGTAGCGGTCACACAACAACTGGTAAGCCCGTTCCTGCAGTTCCTTGGAAAAAGTGCCGATCAGTTCGCCCAGGGGCTCGTATCTGATCACGTTCTCCTCGTCCGGGGGCAGCAGCGACACGGTACTGACACCCAGCGCGTCGGCGACACGCCACAACAGGGCTAGTGAAATATTGGCCTCGCCCTGCTCGAGCTGCGCCAGATAGCGCTCGGACACCTCCGAGTGCTGCGCGAGGTTTTTGCGGGTCAGACCCCGCCGGGAGCGCATGGCCCGCACCTGCCGGCCCACCTTGCGGGTGAGGTCTTCCACTGCATCCTCTGCTGGCGCGGGAGTTTCAAGCATGCCTACAGCCATGGGTTCCCAGGGTTCCGGAGTAATCGACCGGCATTATACTGCATGCCAGACCGCAACATCTATCATTATAATTCCATAAACCTTGAATGGATATTTCCCACTGCCGGCAACGGCTCAATAGTCCGGGCGTTGTGGGTGCGGGTATACCGGCGAGCCGCAGACAGTACTTCCGGGACCGTCAGCCGCCGGCGATGGCGGGGACCAGGGTGATTTCGTCACCGTCGTGCAGTTGGGTCTCGCTCTCTCCCACCATCAACAGCTCGCCGTTGACAGCCACACCCAGTGACCGGTCCTGTAGATAATCGGCGGCACCGTGCAAACGCTTGCCGAGATACACACGCAGATCGGTCACGCTGCCCACAGGTCGATCCAGCACCAGACGACGGCATTCGATCCCGGGCAGCGCGGGCAGATTGACGGTGACCGCGAAGCCGGTCGTGGTACGCGCCACGCTCTGCCACCAGTCCGCCTTCGGCAGTCCATCGGCGCCAAAACCGGAGATATCGTAGAAGCGCTGCTTGAGTGCCTCGAACGCGCCGCGATCGATATGCTCACCCTTGAAGGGTCCAGCGGTGTTTTGCTCTTCGAACCAGCGCCTGGGCAATGTATCGTCGCCGGCTCCCAAGCCGCGGCGGGCGTTGATCATGCGTTCCAGTCCGCTAATGTTGCGCCCGATTTCCAGCAACCGGTCACTGCTCAGATCCGTACCCAACAGCTCTTTCAACTGTGCAGCGAACTCCTCACAACCCGGCAGGCTGGGGGAATTGAACAGCCGGGTATCGAACCGGCACATGCCCACCGCATCCCCGACCGCGAAAGTGTCTTCGCAACGGCGTACCGCATACTCCTTTCCTTCGTAACCGTTGGGTTCGGCCGCCACCCGGCCACCATAGAGCGCGGTCTTGAATGCCGGGTCGTCGTTGATTCTGGCATTGATCTCCAGCGTGGCGCGATTGCGCAGATGGTCCATGCCGCGGGTGGCGACCGCCAGACCGAGCGCAAAAGCCTTGAGAATGCGACTGTCGTGTGGGTCGGACTGGAACAGACCCTTGACACTCATGCGGTAGTCCAGCGCCTCGGGCGGGTACCTGCCGCGATCCACGGCCCGGGAGGAATCGGCGATGACATCACCGAATCCCTCCCGGGCGGCGGTTTGAAACAGCAGGCGTTCGATGACGGGATAGTTGCCCCAGGTCAGTGCCATGCCGCCCGTTTGCCGGGCGTCGACGATGCCACGTTGGAACAGCTCCATGGCCCAGGCGATGGCGCTACCGGTGCTGGCCGAATCCAGACCCAGATCGTTGAGGATATTGTTGAGTCGCAGTACCTGCTCGGGTTCGCGAATGCCGATATTGGGGCCGAACTTGCCAAGGGTCACGTACTCGGGTCCGTCACCCTTGTCATAGCGATCGTAGACACCGTCACCGTTGACACCCGCATAGCACCCCTCATGGGCGTGCAAGGTGTCGGCCTGATCCGGGTCGTAACCGGCGTTGCCGCTCAACCCCTGCAGCGCATTGGCACCAAAACCGCCATTGGCCGCGGGCGTCATGTCGTTGAGCGGCCGGCATTTCACCGGGCATTTGAAACAGCCGTCCATGCCGGTGCGGTAGCGGTCGAAGTTGTCGGCATCCAGACCGTCAACCCAGGAGGTCTGTTGATTGTTGAGGGCGCCGATAGCGCCCAGGACACGGCTGGGCTTGTACAAAAACGGAGTGCCGACGGTCTTCAGCGCGTTGCGCACGACGCTGGTCCTGAGTGCTTGGTTGCCCATTTCCTTGCCACCGAGCTTGAACTCGCGAGACAATTCCACACGACCGGGTTTGCCCTGAATCAAGATGGCTTTGAGACCCAGCGCGCCCATCTTGGCTCCGGTTCCACCTCGTGCCCAGATGGCCTTTGGCCCCCCCATGATGCCGGCACAGAGCACCTGGTTCTCGCCCGCGCGGGTGATCCGTGCCATGGCCATGTCCAGCCGCTCCCGGCAATCGAAGTCACGCTCCACCGCAGCGGTGAGATCGATGTTGTCCATGCCCCGATAGGATGTGGCGTCATGAAAGCTGAGTTCGTCACGGCTGATCCTGAGCAGCGTCCACTGCGCATGGCGGCCGTGGAGCACGATGTGGTCGTAACCATGATGGCGCATATAGGCCGGAAAATAGTCTCCGGCATTGCTGTCCAGCAGGGCATCGCTGTCGGGTGCCAGACTGGTGACATTGCCTCTGGCGGCGGCAGGCACCAGGCCGGTGAACAACCCGGTACCGAAGATCAGCGGAATGTCGGGGTCCAGCGCCTCGCGGTCATCGGCCATGAGGTTGTACAGCAGATACATGTTGGCGCCGCGACCACCCAGAAAAGTGTTCAGTACCTCGCTGGAAAGATAGGCCTTGTCAAAGCTGCGTCTGGTGAGATCCACGAACAGCACGGCGCCCTGGAGCGGGTATTGCGGGGCGTCATGCATCCGTGACCGGAGATTTTCGATGCGCTGCGCTATGGACATCGGGTGTTTCCTGAAGGTCTGGTGCGCGCCATCCCGGTCAGCCCGGGACGGAAAAGAAGCGGTCGACAGTGGCTTTGCTGATGACCATATCGTCGTCCACGGATCACAGTGGTTTGATCAGGCTGCAAATCTTTTGAGTTGTTGCAGCCTTTCCTCCACCTGCGACCGGATCACCACGAGCTGATCCGGTTGCAGATGCCGGTACTTGCCGCTGAGGCTCAGATAGGCCTCCACCGGCAACGGATCATCTACCGGATGGGTGAATTTCAGATCGCCACCACGCTCACATTCCCACAGCGTGGCAAAATTGGTTTCGACGCTCTTGCGGCATACCTCGATGGTCTGTTCCGCCGGAAACCGCCACCCGGATGGGCAGGGCGAATAGATGTGCAGATACGCCATCCCGCGTTTCGAGGCTTGCAGGGCCTTGTCGAGTTTGTCGTGATAGTCCTCGATAAACGCCAGCGAGGCGGTGGCCACGTATTCGCAGTTGTGCATCATCATGATCACCGCCAGGTTTTTCTGTGCACTTCGCTTGCCCTTCATCTCCTTGCCCACTGGGGTGGTGGAAGTCCAGGAACCGTAGGAAGTGCTGCCGGAAGCCTGCATGCCGGTGTTCATGTAGCCTTCGTTGTCGACGCAGATGAACAGCATCTGCTCGTTGCGCTCGGCCGCCCCGGACAGCGACTGGAAGCCGACATCCGCGGCACCGCCATCACCCGCCAAAGCCATGGTGGTGACCTCGCGGCCGATGCGGTTGTAGTACTTCTTGACCCCGGCCAGCATCGAGGCGGTGTTGGTGAGCAATGGATGAAACACCGGCACCTTGGTGCCGGTGAGGCCGTTGTAACCCACCGACCCCATGCCGGGGATACAGCCGGGCGGTGTGGCCAGCACTGTGTCGGGACCGACCTTGCGCAGCGAGTGGCGCATGATCAGTTCGGAGTTGCAGCCCTGACAGGCCGACAACCCGGGCACGAACAGGTCTTCGCGATCATGCTGATCGTTGAAGATCTTCGCCGTGGTGAGGTAGCTCAGCGCACCGTGGGGGCAGACCTCGACACAGGCGGGCTCGCCGTCGCAGGTATCACACTTGCTGACATGGCCCAGGCTGGCGTTGTAGGTGATCCCGCCGTAGGCGCAACCCACCAGACAGAGCAGGCAGTTGACGCACTTGTCCTGCTCCCAGTCCACCACGCCCGTCTCGGTGTTTTTGGTCAGCGCGGTGGACGGACAATCCGCAATACACCGGGCATCACCGCATTGCCGGCACAGCGCCAGCCCGGCGGCGACGCCGTCAGTGCCGCCGAGGATCTTGATACGCGAATAGGCCGGATCATCGGTCCCCGCCTTGGCCAGGGCGCAGGCGCTGACGCATCGGTTGCAACCGTCGCAGCGCAGCGGGTCGAAGGCAATGGTGTTGTATGCGGTCATGCTAGCGCCACAGACTCGACATCAGCGCCCGGCCGGTGGCCAGCGGTTCGGCCACGAAGGCCTCCCGGACCGGGTCCAGATCCACTTCGCGCAGGATCAGTTGCCACATGATGCCGGCATCCATCTCCTCGTTGATACAGGAGATGCCGCGCAGACGACCATCTTTTAACAGGATCTTGCGGTAACGGTGCGCGGCCTCATCAGCGAGGGTACAAACCTCCTCTCCGTCGGCAACCGTGTTGCGACCCACGGAAATCGCCTGCTGTCCGAAGAAGGTATAGGTGTTGATGGGCACGCCGCCAGCGTAGGTACCGGCGGCAACGTCCTCCGCCATGTCCATACCGGCAGTGTGCCCCTGCTCCACCGCGTCGGGCAGTATGCCGGTCAACACGCGCCGGTCGCTGAAGAAGTCACGAGCCTGGGCCACGTCACCCGCAGCCCATATATTGGCGATATTGCTGCGCATGTGATCATCGACCAGAACGCCGACTTCGGTCTCGAGCGCGGTGTCACGCAGATAATCCAACCGGGGCCGCACACCGGTGGCCACCAGCAGCAGGTCCGCTTCCAGCCTGCGCCCATCATCCAGGGTGATTACACAGCCGCCACCAGACGCACTTGCCGCCACCACCTCATGACCCATGATCATGGTGATCCCATGGGAACTGAAAGCCGCCTCGATCAGCCCGGCGGCCGGGGCATCGAAGTAGCCGGGCAATACCTGGGGGTATTGCTCCACCACGGTGACATCCAGACCCGCGTGGCACAGATTCTCGGCCCCGTGCATACCGATCAGACCCGCACCCAGCACCACGGCACGCTTGGCACGCCTGGCCATATCGCGTAGCCGCAATGCATCGTCCATGGTGCGCAGCGCATGATAGTCGACATCCCCGAGACCCTTGATGGGCGGCACCAGGGGGTCTGCGCCGGTAGCCAGCAGCAGTTTTTCGAAGTGCCACTGGTCACCGTCAGACACGGTCACCACCTGACTGGCGTCATCCACGTGAACCACCTCGGCGCCGGTGACCAGATCGATACCCTCCTGCTCGAAATACCGCTCGGCCCGCAGCACCACCTGTTCGGGATCGCTGTGACCGGACACCACATAGGGCAGAATGGTGGGTGAATAGGGCGGCCTGCTATCGCGGCTCAGCACGGTGATGGACGTTTCCGGGTCCACCTGACGGATAGCGTGTACCGCCTGGAGTCCGGCGTGGCTGGCGCCGGCGACGAGATAGTGGGTCTGGTGCACGCGCGCTTCCTCAATCGTTTTCGTTCAGCCACACCGGGCCGTCGGGCTCGTTTCCCGGCTCCAGGCTCGCGGTGTCACGGATGACCCGCTGGAAGTGCGCATGGGTCAGATCGGCGCCGGCCAGACCACCGATGAAGGAGGCGCAGGCGATGGCCTGGCCGGTGCGATGTACGCAGCTCAGGATCTCCTGATACACCGGCCCGCAGTTCCAGCCATAGTGCACGGAGCGATCCACCACCCCGACGGCCTCGACTTTGGACAGCGCCCGGGTCATGGCCGCCACCGGAAACGGACGGAATGTCTTGATCTTGATGATTCCCACCCGCTCGCCATGCTCGCGGGCCTGGTCGACCGCATCCTTGGCCGCGCCCGACATGGAGCCGATGGTAACCAGCGCATAATCGGCATCATCGAGCCGGTACTCCTCCACCAGGGGAGCGTAGTGACGACCAAAGCGCTGGCCCCACTCCTCGTGAACCTGCTCGATCACCCTCAGCGCGTTCTGCATACCCTGGCACAGACCCTTGCGATAGTTGACGAACATCGACGGACCAGGCCCCCCGGCACCGCCGGTAAGCGGGTCAACCGCCATCGGTCGCAGCGGATCCAGCGCCACATGCCAGTTCACCGATTTCTCTCCCAGGAACTCGTCCACTGCGCCCTGGGCGGGCACTTCCACGCGGGTGACACCGTAGGAGAGGTAGTTGCCGTCGTGATTGATATTGACCGGCAGCATGACGTCCCGATGCTCGGCTATCCGGTAGGCCATCACCAGGGTGTCCAGGATCTCCTGAACACTTTCACAATAGATGTGAATCCAGCCGGTCTCCTTCACGGTCATGGCATCCTGCTGCCCGCCCCACACGCATTGCGGGGTGATGCCGTCGCGGGTCACCAGCGAGGCGACGATGGGCAGACGCATGCCCGGTGTGCGCCAATAGGGTTCGAACATGAAGGCGAGCCCCGGCCCGCAGGTGGCGGTGTAGGTGCGCGCGCCGGCCAGAGCCGCACCGTGCAGCGCGGAGAGCACGCTGTGCTCGCCCTCCACGTTCATCAACTCGGCATCCATCACCCCGTCGGCAATGAACTGCGCGACGTATTCCACCAGTGAGGATTGCGGGGTGATCGGGTAGACCGCCACCACATCGGGCCGCGACAGCGCCACCCCCCAGGCCGCAGCCTCGTTGCCGTCACAAACGATGACCCGGGATCCGCTATCGGTTTGCAATGCCGGGTTCGCCATCTACCTGACCTCCTGCACCATGGTGATGGCACCATGCGGGCACTCTTGGGCGCAGATGCCACAGCCCTTGCAACTGCCATAGTCGATGTCGAACCAGGTGGGCCGCTCGACGATGCACTGCACCGGGCAGAATGCCCAGCAAACGCTGCACTTGACACATTTCCCGCGCTCCACGACCGGACGTTCTACGCGCCAGTCGCCGGGCAGCATGGGGTTGTCGTCCACTGCCACCGGACACAGATTGCCGGGCACGCTACTCATGTCGGGGCGCGGGTATGCCCGCATCCTGTTCATGCCCAGCTACCGTTGTGACGCTTGCTGATGACCGTTTCCCGATAGCCGCGCCCCAGGGCGTGCTTGTTCTGCTCCAGCCCGGCATCGCGAAAATTGGTTGATTCCAGACCGCGCTCCAGGGACTCCAGGGAAACCATGCCGGTGGCGCGGGCGAACGCGCCCAGCATGATGGAGTTGGTGATGGGTTTGTCGAAGATTTCCAGACCGATACCTACGGCATCGCAGAGCGCGACGGTGGTAATGGTATCCGGTAGCGCCAGATCCTCCAGCGGCCTCCCGGTAGCCTGAACCAGGGTGCCCCCCGGCTTCACGCCGGAAAATATATCCACAGCGCCAGCGACAGTGGGATCGATACAGATGATGTAGTCGGGATCGTATATGTTGGTGGCGGCACGCATAGGCTTGTCGTCGTAACGCAGAAATGCCGCCACCGGCGCACCGCGGCGTTCGAACCCGAAAGCGGGAATGGCGGTGACGTATTGACCTTGCTCCACCAGAGCCTTGGCGAGGATCTTGGACGCCAGCACCGCGCCCTGGCCGCCGCGACCGTGGAATCTCACCTCGTGCACGGGATATCCCCGGTGGTCATAGGGGACGCCTCCTTTCCGGTTACAGTCTCCCCGACAGGCGGTCGCTTATGCGCGATATGCATTTTAGTACACATCCCGATCGATACTCAGCACTATAGTGCGCCCAATGGACAGATACAAGCCGGATTCGGGTGCTCTTCAATCAGCCTTTCTCCGCCGCCGATTCTTGCCAGGGAAGGCGCCCCTCGATCTCCAAGGCGAGGGTAAAACTCAAAAACGCCCGGATAACCACCACCAAGGCGAGAACGGCGACGCTCGACAAGGTGTGAGATACGATGACCGTGCGTATGACGTCACCGGCAATCAGGAATTCCAGCCCCAGGATGATGGATCGGCCGACCACGCGGCGATAGTCTTGATAAGTGGCCTCCGGCGGGCCGGTTCTCCATCGGGACAGAAAACGAAAGGTCGCGACCAGGCACCCGACGACGATGACGACCACGCCGAAACCCTCCACCCCGTAAGTCACAACCGTAACCAGGCTCTTGAAATCTTCCACTGCTCGTCGGCCCTCAGTTGGTAGCGAATCTGGTGATCGTTCGCCCCGGCATCGCTTGCCTCTGGAAGAAGCGGAGCATTTTCTTGTGATACGCGCTGTTGGCCAAGTGCACGGCCAAATCAACCGGATCTCTCATCCTGAAGACGATTCGGGAGCATGAGCGCGACCGCCGCGGCGGCGAGCAGCGACACGGCGTAAAACCTCGCCGCCGAGGAGTGCAGCTCGGTGCCAGCCACCGCGACTCGCCCCACCACAGCCCCGAGGGCCGAGATCCCGATCACACCGCCGATGTAGCGCACGGTGGAGATGGCGCCGGCGGCCATCCCCGCCTGGGCCGGCGCGACGGCACTCATGGCACTCGCCTGCGATGGTGCCGAGCAAAGCCCGAACCCGGCACCCAGGAGCGTCAGCCCTACCAGCGCATCCGCGGGGGTCAGCAGGCGGCCAAAGTCGTTGACGAGATAAACGCCGCCCAACGTAAGAATCGAACCCGCCAGCACGGTCAGACGCGGTCCCACACGCTCGGCTACGCGCCCACCGATCGGCGAGCACACGACCATCGCCAGCATCATCGCGATGACAACGCGCCCGCTGGTTCCGGCCTCGGCATTGCGCACCTGCTCGAAAAAAATCGGGAGCTGAAACAACAGCGCGTACATGGCGAGATTCTGCAGCCCGATGACGAGACTCGCCGCCACGAACGACCGCCTGGTGAATAACCTCAGGTCGAGTACGGGGTCGTCAACGCGTCTCTCCCAGACGACAAACAGTCCCAGTAGAATCGCCCCGGCGACGCGCACCTCGACGATGTGCGTCGAGGTGAGTGCAGCGGGGACGATGGCGAGCGTCAGGCCGGCGCCAAGGAGCACGCTGCCAAACACGTCGAATCGGGCGCTGGAACGTAACTCGTCACGACCCGTGTCGCTGCGAACCGATTGCGAGTAACGCAGCAGCAACAACGCAACGACGATCACGGGCACGTTGGCAATGAATACACTACGCCATCCGAATAGGCTCGTCAGCTCGCCACCGACCAGGGGGCCGATGGCCGCGGCCGTCCCCATCACCGCACCGAAGTAGCCAAACATGCGGGTGCGCCCCGACGCCGACAGGGACCTGCGCAGCATGGCTAGGACCGCCGGCACCATAAGCGCACCGCCGGCCGCCATGCATATCCTGGCGAAGGCGAGGCTCGGCAGGCTCGCGAGCATGAATCCCGTGAGCGCCCCCCCCGCGTAGATGAGCATGCCGAGTACCAGGCTCGCGCGGTGACCGATCCTGTCGCCCAGCGTGCCGGCGGGGCTCATGCACGCGATGCCGACAATCAGATAGCTTGCCACCAACCATTGCGTGAGGGACTCGTTGTCCACGCCCAACTCCTGGCCGATGGAGGGCAGCGCGACAGCGATCATGGTCGAGCCGAGAGGAGCCAGGGCAGCCGCAAGGAACATGCCGCTCAACAGCGACCAATGCGGCTCGACGCGGTTGTTCGCAAGCTTTCTCAACGACACATCGGGCACCCGGTCACGGGTTAGAGCGGGTGATCGATCGGCATTGCAGCAGGTACAGGGCAGCGGACGAGAATGCCCACTCGATGTCGAGATCATGGCCGTAGATGCTTTCGCAGCGGTTCGCGAGCCCATGCAGTTCGCCGAGCTGATCATCGTCCAGAACCACGGCGTGTATCAATGAGGCATCGACGGCGATCTCCTCGGTGTCACCGTCGGCGATCGTGCGCAGGGCGAGGTCTTTCTCTCCGATCGTTCTCTCCAGCACTTCGCCGTCGCGGCCGATACGATAGAAATCGGGCACCACCAGGCCGGAAACCACTACTTCCCCAAGACCCCAGGCCGCCTCGATCACGCGCTCCTCGGCACCGCTGCTCGGATTGCGGGTGAACAACACGCCTGCCGATACGGGCTCGATCAACTGCTGCACCACCACCGCTATGCGGGGCGCCCCTTCGATGCCGAGCCGTCGACGATAAGATAGCGCAGAGGCCGAATGTGCCGAACGGTACACCTCACCGACAGCACCGGTCAGCGCGTCGAGGGTGCGGACGTTGAGTATGGTCAGATGCTGGCCGGCGAAGCTCACATCCTTGGCGTCCTCACCCACCGCTGACGAGCGCACCGCCGCGGGGTTTCCCAGTGCCACGAACGCCCGCTTCAGCACCCCCGCTGCGGTGGCGTCACCCCGCACCACGGCATCGACCAACTCGACGTCGAGCGCAAATCCACCCGGCACCGGCAGAGAACTGCGCAGCGCCTGACCCAGACTGACCGCCTTGCCACCGAACCGCGCCTCGTCGCGGGCCGACGCAAGCGGAACGCAATCGGTCACAGCACGTCGACGCGACCGCTGTCGCCATCGACCCGGACTCTGTCGCCGTCGGCGATGCGGGCGGTGGCCGAGCGCGTTCCGACCACTGCCGGCACGCCGTACTCGCGCGCGACGATTGCCGCGTGCGAAAGCTGTCCGCCGCGATCGGTGACAATGGCGCCGAGCAGGGGCAACACCACGTTGAAACTGGCCGAGGTGGCCTGGGTTACCAGCACGTCGCCCTCCGCCAGTCGCTCGAAGCCGGCAGCGTCGTGCACGACCCGCGCGGTGCCCTCGTACACGCCCGGACTGACCCCCCTGCCGAGAACAAACGACTCGGGATTCGCCTGCTCTGGCGTGGATATCTCGGCGATGACGGTGCCGAACGCACGCATGGCGAGTCGTGCGTGCTCGGGCAACTGTTCCGGCGAAGGCGGCGGTGGTTCCGGCGGCCCAAACGTCTCCGGGACATCGTCGAGGGTCGCGCTACGGCGCCAACGGCCTCGCTCAGAAACATCGTGTGCTGCCGGGCCTTGCTCACCCGCCAGCATGGAAACCATCTCATCATGGGTCAGGTCGACCGCCATGTCGGCGCTCTCAAGACGCCCGGCACCGGCTAGCCGTCGGCCCGCTTCGAGGATCGCCCAACGCGCGATCCCAGTGCCCCACAGATCGTTGTAAATGCCGCGTTCATCCCGCAACCGGTTAATCAGGCGCGCATCGGTGAGCAGCTCGTCGAATGCGGGACGATACTGATCCGGCACCGCGTCGCGCACCGACACCATATCCTCATCCGGCTGCCCCGTCTCCGGCTCGCGCACCTCGTCGGCGGCGGCCCACAGTATCTTCAGCAGCATGTCCGGCATCTCGATGGCGCACGGGTCAGCCACATCGTAACCGGACACGAGCTTCAACCCAAGCACGGACAGGTAGGCATCGATGGCTTCACTCACGGCATCGCCGCGCTCGCACAGTCGATCGAGGATCTGACGCGCCGAGAGACCGGAGTCGAAGTCGGCCGGGTGGATCCCGTTATCCGACAGCGCTTCCCCGACGCGCCCAAGCTCCGCCGTGGCTCCGCAGGACACCGGCGACGATCCCTTCAGCGTGGCCAGCACCTTTGCTGAATCCAGGCCCGTCCACTCGCACACGCTCGCCAGGTAGTGTCCGATGAGAAACACAGAAGGCACCGTGAAAATGTGGTGGCGGTAGAACATCTCCGCTGCGTTGTCGTGAACTGCATCCAGGTGCGCGCTCAGACCGGCATCGTCAAGCTGCTGCACGTCAACCGACTGCAGCGCACTGTTACGGCGAATCGAGTCCGGCTTGATCTCGCGGTCCCAGCGATCGGCGTCGGCTCGCCAGATCCTGGACTCGAAGGCCGTCTGCGCGGCCGCGAACCGCTGCGGTACAGCTTGCTCGTCGTCATCGGGCCCGCCCACGGGCACCGCTCTGGAGTACATGAAACCGTTCACGCGTTCGTAGTCGAGATGGCTCAGCATCAGGCCGTAGCGACTAGCCCCTTCCTTGAACCCGCGGATGAATGGTTCCTTGAATACGCCGAACAGGTAGGCGGTGATCGGCCGCGGAAAGTGGGTCGAGTCCTGGGTCCAGGACCCCGGTCCAGGTGCAGCGGTCTCAACATTCATGCGCGCCTCCCGTGGCGTGTGTCCTCCATGGCGCAAAGTAGCATGCGCGCGATGGACCTGGTACGAGGGTAGATGGTGTGAAGTATAGTGAGACAAATGTCATTTTTCCCAATCCATCGAGTATTCCCCGATTGCGAGGCAGCCGTTGACTCTGTCTTCAACACGAGCCAGCCTGCATTCTGCCGTCACGGCCGGAGGATGACCGCACGCCGGCGCAATCTGTCAGCCGGTTCCAGCCGCCCGACCGTCGGCTATTCTGCCGCTCCCATCAGGGTCGCCGCAGCTCGTGCTGGTAGCTTGGTTGCCGGCAGGGGTGTAGGGCAAAAATTGCCTACTGGCACGAACCGGAATCAGGCCGTGCGCCGGAGCCTCTCAAGACCGTCGAGGATCAGATCGAGCCCGAACTCGAACTCGTGCAGACCGTCGTAACGACCGCCAATCACCTCCTGCGATAACCCGTGGAGGTAGAGGTACTGTGCAGCGGGGATCATCGGGAGGTAGTCCTTCGCCACCTTTGCGTACTCCTCCGGCTCGAAGGGAAAGTTCAACTTCTGGAGCGTGAATCCGTAGACATGACTGTCGATGGCATTCCACGCGTGGTCCGCCATCACGTATGAGAAACCCGCATCGCGAAGACATCCGATCGTCGCGTCCACGTAGCGCAACATCGCCGGACCGACATTGGCGCGTGACACGATCAACATGGTCGCCCAAGGGTGGCGCAACAGAACCTCATGGGCTGAGGTCGCGCGCCGGCGCATGGCCATTTTCCAGTCACCCCCGATGGCAGGCACGTCGATCTCACTCGCAACGATGTCGACGATGCCATCCAGGATGTCGTCCTTGTTCGCCACGTGCTTGTACAGGGACATCGCCTCGACCCCGAGCACCTGGCCGAGCTTGCGCATCGAGAGAGACGCGATGCCGATCTCATCCGCAAGGGCAAGCGCGGCGTGCAGCACGCGGTCCTTGCTCAATGGGGCGCGATGCCTCGCCCGCGGCTTGGTCTTCTTCGCCATCGATACCCTCACCTCCTATGCTCGCGGCCGAATCTGCGGTCGCTGGACCAGAATTCCGGTCCTTGAAAAAAACATCTTGCGGAAGTATAGCTTACATTGTAAGCTTACGGCGTAATCCTGGCAATAATACCATACAGGTCACTCCCGTCAGGCCCTCATCCTCGAAATCCCGGAAGAACAACCATGGAAGCATCAGCTCAGCACAGCTCGACGACGTACTCGACGATAGCGGCGTCATCACCAGCAACCAGGCACACGATGAAGGCGATTGTCCACGACAAATATGGCGCATTCGATCTCCTGGGGCTCAGGGACATCGACAAACCAGTCGTCAACGACGATGAGGTGTTAGTACGGGTTCACGCGGCGGGGCTCCACGCAGGCGACTGTTTCAGCGTGAGAGGCGCGCCGTTCCCGATACGCATGGTGACCGGCCTGCTCAAACCAAAATCCGGTATCCCGGGGTTCGATGTGGCAGGGAAGGTCGAGGCAGTCGGCAACAAAGTGCAGCAATTCCAACCGGGCGATGAGGTGTTTGGTGAGTGCAACGGCGCCTGCGCCGAGTATGTGCGTGTTGGAGAAGACAAGCTCGCGCTGAAGCCGGCCAACCTCACGTTTGAAGAAGCGGCGGCCATACCGACTTCCGCACTTGCGGCTCTCCACGCGCTTCGGGATGTGGGAAAGCTACAACCAGGGCAGAAGGTCCTGATCAATGGTGCGTCGGGAGGCGTCGGAACTTTCGCCGTGCAGATTGCAAAGTCACTGGGAGCGCAAGTGACCGGCGTGTGCAGCACGAAGAATGTGGACATGGTCCGCTCGATTGGCGCAGACCATGTGATCGACTACAACCAGGAGGATTTTACTCTGGGGGATCGGCGATACGATCTCATCTTCGACAACGTGGAGAACCGCGCCTTGTCGGACTGCCGACGCGTGCTGACGCCCAGCGGGACCCTGATCCTCAATAGCGGTTCCGGAGCGCGTGGACTCGAACTGCTGGTTCGCCTCATCAAGCCGCTGGTGTTGTCACCGTTCGCACGACAAAACCTGCGCCGGTATCTTTCGGTCCCGAACCATGAAGATCTGATCGTTCTGAAAGAGTTCGTCGAATCCGGACAACTCACGCCGGTGATCGACAGAACTTACCCGCTGAGCGAGACCCCCGCGGCCCTTATGTATATCGAAAACGGGCACGCTCGAGGAAAAGTCGTCATCACCCTGTAAGGAGCCGACCACCGCCAGGAGGCTGTCCGAGCACCTGATCCCTGCTCACCGGACGATATCACTCTTGCGCGCGATCGTTGCGCGCTAGGAATCCACGGCTTTGCGCCCGGTGAGCTTCTCGATGTGTGCGCGGAGGTCGTTTTCGAGGCTCGTGTAACTCTTGAAGAGGTGAGTTGGGATGTCCTTGGTGTCGAAGGGCAGGTCGGTACCTTCCTTGGCGACAACAATAATATCTTTCCCAAGCGCCTCGGCAAATCCCAACTCATAGTAAACGTTGAGGCTCTTGAAAGTGACATCGGCCACGATAAACGCCGCTCGCTGGATGCCGTCGACGATGCGCTGATAGATCCGATCGGTTGTGCCGCTTTTGTCACTACGGTCGGGCTCGAACCTGTAGGCCTTGCAGACACGCTCGATGGCAGCGTAGGTGTCTTCCGACTCATCGCGGAACGTCATCACGATAAACACACTGTTCCCCGAGACCAGCTTCGAGACGAGCGCCACGATCGCATGGGAGAGTTCGTCGAAATCATCAGGCATCGCGGTGTCGAGCACCGTAAACTCGTCACGCGATACGCGTCCCTTGTAAAAATCGTCGAAACGATCTGATTCGGTCTTGAAAGCCTCGACGGCGGCCCCGCCGAACGCGGTAATCGGCAGAATCGGTTTGCCCGCCAGGCGGCTCAAGTGGGTAACACGGTGCGTGCCTGGCCCGCCTCCCATCACCACCAGCGCGTCACACTCGTCGAGCGGTTCGGGGATACCCCATTGAGGCTGCCCCGGATCCCAGCTGTTGACGTTCAGGTGACGCAGGTGGCCAAGTTTGTGTGCCGGCTTCATGTTCGGGGAGAGGTAGGTGTGAATCGCCTTCTTGGAATCGCTGAAAAGTGGGCTGGCCTCGACTGCTTGGTCGGCTGCTTCCGCGACAAGGCGGTCGAACGAGTTGTATGCACCGTTGATGAGCACGTGACCGCTTGCGACAATCGCCCGCCCGAGTGCTCGGGCGCACGCCTCCTCGGCAGAGCGGTCGACCCCCTCCGTGTTAATTCCGCCCGCGATGAGTATCTTCATACTGACCTCCGGTATGCACGCGTTGGTATGGGCCAAGAGTTGCGAAATATCCCCGACTCCGAGGATGTATGAATAAGATTGAATCGTGCGAGCGCGTTGAGCAGCGCGGGCACTTCAAACCAGGTTGAAGGTGGGCCAGGACGAAAGCACCACGCCCGGCATATTCATGCATCCGCCGTAGTGTGTCCGATATCTGCGAGGGAAGAGCTCTTGTCTTAGGCGATTGCCGGGAAATCAGCCTTTAGGCAATCTTTGCATGGTTGCCACTTCAACCATTGTTTCCAGACGTACGACCCGCTTATCGATTTCTATCGTGCGCTCCGATAGTCTCGCGGTTTGTTCGTTCAGGCGCTTTACTTCATCGGTCAGCTTGAGAACATCCAGCAGAATGTCTTTCCAGCCAGCCACTATTGTTGCCCCTTATCCAAGCCTTTGAGCGTTTTGGCTACCACGCGGTTGGTGTGTCTGGTCGCCCGTATCGCCTCTTTCAGGTGCGCGGACACCAGCCCCATCAACTCCGGTGTATCCAGCTCAGATGCTCCGTTCGGTTCGTAGGCATTGATGGCCAAACGAACAATCTCGGCCGCCGAGGTACCCCGATCGCTGGCGAGGCGTTGTAACTTCTCGACGTTGCTGGGTGTAACCAGGTACTGTTTGCGCACTAGCTTTTCAACGTGTGCTACCGGCATGGCTCAGCCCTCTTGAACACCTGAGTGGACTATACACATGCACATCCTCATCCACAACATCGTTCAGGGGTCGAGTATTTAGTCGTCCTTGTTCGCCACATGCTTGTACAGGGACATCGACAAACCAGTCGTCAACGACGATGAGGTGTTAGTACGGGTTCACGCGGCGGGGCTCCACGCAGGCGACTGTTTCAGCGTGAGAGGCGCGCCGTTCCCGATACGCATGGTGACCGGCCTGCTCAAACCAAAATCCGGTATCCCGGGGTTCGATGTGGCAGGGAAGGTCGAGGCAGTCGGCAACAAAGTGCAGCAATTCCAACCGGGCGATGAGGTGTTCGGCGAATGCAACCTGCAAGGCGATTGGCGGAAGGCAGCCGACAGGACAAGCACGCCAGTCATTTTGTTGAC
>CBDVAK010000020.1:0-21773 GCA_965371945.1 uncultured Candidatus Competibacteraceae bacterium | reverse complement strand
TAATTGCGATTCTCGGAGCCAACATAGTTGGCGCTGGGGCGGATGATCTTGCCGTCGATGCGTTGTTCGATGACGTGTGCCGCCCAGCCTGAGGTTCTGGAAATCACGAACAAAGGGGTAAACATGGGTGTGGGAACACCCATCATGTGGTAGCTGGCCGCGCTGTACCAGTCCAGGTTGGGGAACATTTTCTTGCTGTCCCACATCACCGCCTCGATGCGCTCGGACACCGCGAACAGCGTGCTGTTACCACCCTCGTCGCACAAGCGCCGCGCAATCTCCTTGATGATCTGATTACGTGGGTCGGCGATGGTGTAGACCGGATGACCGAACCCAATAACGATTTCCTTGCGTGCCACCCGCTGCTCGATATCCGCCTGCGCCTGTTCAGGATTCGAATACCGCAACACGATCTCCATCGCGGCCTCGTTGGCACCACCGTGTTTGGGGCCACGCAGCGCACCGATCGCCCCGGTAATTGCCGAGTACATGTCCGAGCCGGTCCCGGCAATCACGCGGGCGGCAAAGGTGGAGGCATTGAACTCGTGCTCGGCGTAGAGAATCAGCGACTGGTCCAGGGCCCGCTCATGCAGTTCGGAAGGGCTGCGGCCATGCAACAGGTTGAGAAAATGTGCGGCGATGGTGTCGTCGTCGGTTTCGGTGTCGATACGGCGACCGTTGTGGCTGTAGTGATACCAGTAGACCAACATCGACCCGAAGCTGGCCATCAGACGATCGGCGATATCCCGCGCACCGCCGCTATTGTGATCATCCTTCTCCGGCAGCACGGTGCCCAGCACAGAGCAACTACTGCGCATAACGTCCATCGGGTGGGCGGCTGCGGGAATCTGTTCCAGGACGGCTTTCACCGACCCCGGGAGGCCACGCAAGGTCTTGAGCTTGTCGCGATAGGACTTCAGCTCGGAGGCGCTTGGCAGTTCGCCGTAGACCAGCAGGTAGGCGGTCTCTTCGAAGGTCGAGCGCTGCGCCAGATCCAGTATGTCGTAGCCACGGTAGTGCAGATCGTTGCCCGTACGGCCAACAGTACAAACGGCGGTGTTGCCGGCGGTGGTTCCGGACAAGGCCACTGATTTTTTCTTCTTGCCCGGTGCTACGTTCACAGTATTCAATTTCGCTCCTCCTCTGCAAACAGCTGGTCCAGCTTGCGTTCGAAGTCGTGATAGCCAAGATACTCGTAGAGATCGGCGCGACTCTGCATCAGGTCGACCACGGCCCGCTGGCTGCCGTCCGCACGCAGCGTCCGGTAGACATTGAGTGCAGCGGCGCTCATGGCCCGAAACGCGGACAGGGGATAGAGCGCCATCGCCACACCCGCCGAGTGCAGCTCATCGGTAGTGAACAACGGGGTGGCTCCGAACTCGGTGATATTGGCCAGAATCGGCACCTTCACCGCGTCAGCGAAACGGCGATACATTGCCAGATCGGTGACCGCTTCCGGAAAGATCATGTCGGCACCCGCTTCCACACAGGCACAGGCTCTATCCAGCGCCGCATCCAGTCCCTCCACCGCCAGCGCATCGGTACGGGCCATGATCACGAACTGCGAATCGGTGCGGGCGTCTACGGCGGCCTTGATACGATCCACCATTTCGGCACCCGGGACGATGGCTTTGCCCGGCCGGTGACCGCAGCGCTTTTGCGACACCTGATCTTCGATATGCACCGCGGCGGCTCCGGCACGGATCATGGCGCGCACCGTCCTGGCGATGTTGAAGGCACCGCCCCAACCGGTATCGATATCGACCAGCAGCGGCAGTTCACAGATATCGGTGATGCGGCTGACATCGACCAGCACATCTTCCATGGTGGTGATACCCAAGTCCGGAATTCCACAAGACCCGGCGGCCACCCCTCCGCCGGAAACATAGAGGGCGCGGAAGCCACTGGCCTGGGCCAGTCGGGCCGCGTAGGCATTGATGGTTCCGACCACTTGCAGCGGTCGCTCCTGCTGCAGCGCCTGACGAAAGCGGGCGCCCGCGCTCGATGACTCGGTCATGATTGTACCTGCTGATTCTGGCGGCCGGCTCCGGCACCCCGGCGGGATGCCGGAGCAACGGCTCAGGATTGAAGAACGTCGCGGACCGCTTCCAGCGAAGCCGGGTCATCGAGGGTGCTCAAGTCCCCTGGGTCACGGCCTTCCGCAAGCGCCTGGATGCTGCGTCTGAGCAACTTGCCGGAGCGGGTCTTGGGCAAGGCATTGACGATGTGGACGTGGCCCGGCCGGGCCACCGGCCCCAGCGACTTCACCACTTCTGCCTTGATTTCGGCGACCAGTGTCTGCGTGTGCTCGTCGGTACTGGCCATGCGGGGATCCTTGATCACCACGAAAGCAGCGGCCTCCTGTCCCTTGAGTGCATCCTGGACACCGACCACCGCCACTTCCGCGACCGCGGCGTGGGCGCTGATGGCCTCCTCGATCTCGCGTGTTCCCAGCCGGTGGCCGGCAACATTGATGACATCATCGGTGCGGCCGAGTATGAAATAATAGCCGTCGGCATCACGAACCGCCCAATCGGAGCTGGTATAGAGGGTGTCTTTGAAATCGGCAAAATAGCTGCTCAGAAAACGCTGATCATCGCCCCAAATGGTGGTGAGACAGCCTGGCGGTAACGGCGGTTTGACGACCAGCACACCTTTTTCGCCAGCGCCGGCCGGTGTGCCGCTGGCCTCATCGATGATTTCGATGTCGAAGCCGTAGGCAGGGAACCCGGGTGAACCGAAACGGTTGGGTTTGAGATCGACCCCGGGCAGATAGGTGAGCATGGCCCAACCGGTCTCAGTCTGCCAATAGTGATCGATCACCGGCACCCCGAGGCCATCCGAGATCCAGCGCGAGGTGGGCTCATCGAGCGGTTCTCCGGCCAGAAACAGATAGCGCAATGAACTCAGATCGTAGCGCTTCAGATAAGCCGGATCCTGCTTCTTGAGCACTCGCACCGCAGTCGGCGAACTGAACATGGTGGTGACCTTGTGCTGCTCCACGATCTTCCACCAGATTCCGGCATCCGGCCGGATCGGCAGCCCTTCGTAGACGATGGTGGTCATGCCGTGGATCAGCGGTCCGTAGACGATATAGGAATGCCCCACCACCCAGCCGATATCAGAGGTGGTGAACATCACCTCTCCCGGCCGGGCATCGTAAATGTGGTGCATCGATGCCGCCAGCGCGACCGCGTAGCCACCGGTGTCACGCTGCACGCCTTTGGGTGTTCCGGTGGTACCGGAGGTATAGAGTATGTAGCTGGTTTCGTTGGACTCCAGCCAGGCCACCGGTACCTCGTCATCATAGTGGGCATCGCGCAGAGTGGCGTAGTCGAGATCGCGACCTTCCTGCAGCGACAGCTCCGGATCCAGCCCCCGGTTGCAGATCAACACATGCCCGGGTGGCGCACTGGCGCGCTCGCAGGCCTCGTCGACCAGATGCTTGTAGGGAATCGTCTTGCCCGCCCGCATTCCGGCATCCGCGGTGATCAGTATCTTCGGTCGCGCGTCGTCGATCCGTACCGCCAGATTGTGGGCCGCAAAACCGCCGAACACTACCGAATGAACGACCCCGAGACGGGCACAAGCCAGCATCGCAAACACAGCCTCGGCAATCATCGGCATATAGATCACCGCACGGTCGCCGCGCTGCAAGCCGAGTGATAGCAGCACCGACGCAAAACGATTCACCTCGGAGTAGAGTTCCGAATAACTGTAACTGTGCTCCTCACCGGTCTCCGTGGAAATGTAGACCAGTGCGGTCTGTGCAGCCCGCTCGGGCAGATGTCGGTCGACCGCGTTGTAGCAGAGGTTGGTCTGGCCACCGACAAACCAGTTACGGAAGGGTGGACGGGAGTAGTCCAGCACCTGTTCCCATGGCTTGTGCCAGTGGATCAGTTGCGCCTGCTGCTCCCAGAACTGCTCGGGCTGCTCGATCGACCAGCGATGAAACGCTTCGTGGCTCATCTTGTCCATTGCTATCCTCCTCGGGCCGCCACCATCAGCGACTCTGCTCCCAGCCTAAGGCGATTTCTGTCAACAAAGTTCCCAGTGTACTTGTCTTTTCGCCCGTCTTCGGCGTTGCGACAGCCCTCACATAGCCCTGCTATGCTCTTGCTGCCGCGCCTTGAAGACGAACGTAGATCCCACACCTTCGGGCCTACGCAATCTGGTAACTTTGTTTCCGCCATTCGCCTAAGCATCGACACGATGCATAAGACTACACAAGTCTATAACGTCTCTCCATGAGTTATGTTAATCCTATATATAGGCGTTACGCGGCTCGGCCCATCCTACCGAGCGGCTTTGCCGCGCATGCTCGTCCGCGTTTCCTGACCCAGCCCCTACAGCAGATCCTCGACCGCGGCGCGTTCCTCGCGCAACTCGGTCTCGGTCGCAACCATGCGCTCGCGGCTGAATGGATCGATCTCCAGCCCCTGCACGATCTCGTAGGAGCCACCGAGACAGGTCACCGGGTAGGAATAGATGATGCCCGGTTCGATACCATAGCTGCCGTCGGCACTTACCGACATGCTGGTCCAGTCGCCTTCCGCGGTGCCCAGGGCCCAGATGCGCATATGATCGATCGCCGCCGAGGCCGCCGAGGCCGCCGATGAGGCGCCACGGGCCTTGATAACCGCGGCGCCTCGCTGCTGCACCGTGGGGATGAATTGTTGCCGGTACCAGTCCTGATCGACCAGCTCCGTGGCGGGCCGGCCAGCGACGCTGCAGTGGGCGATATCGGGATACTGGGTGGCGGAGTGGTTGCCCCAGACAATCATGCGGCGAATGTCGTTGTAGTGGACACCGGTGCGGGCCGATAGCTGGCTGAGTGCCCGGTTGTGGTCGAGGCGGGTCATGGCGGTAAACTGCGCCGGGTTCAGATCGGGGGCGTTGGAGGCCGCGATCAAGGCATTGGTATTGGCTGGATTGCCGACCACCAGCACGCGCACGTCACGGCTGGCGTGTTTATTCAGCGCCGCGCCCTGTGGACCAAAAATAGCACCGTTGGCGGACAGCAGATCCTTGCGCTCCATACCGGGGCCCCGCGGGCGGGCACCGACCAGCAGCGCGTAGTCCGTGGCGGCGAAACCGTGGGCGGGATCGGAAGCGGTTTCCACCGCGGCCAACAACGGAAAAGCGCAGTCATTGAGTTCCATCACCACGCCCTGCAAGGCATCCATGGCCGGAGGTATTTCGATCAACTGCAGTATCACCGGCTGGTCCGGTCCCAGCATGTCTCCGGCAGCGATTCGAAACGCCATTGCATAGCCAATGTTGCCAGCGGCCCCGGTGATGGCCACACGAACAGCTTTGTTCATGATTTGCTCCTGTCAAAGCGTGGATAGACCCGCGTACCCGCCTGATGGCGGCCGACGATACGCGGGTCCGGTAAACCATGGCCGGGCACCGGACCGCCGCACCGACGGCAGCGCTAGATTGCGGCCATCGGAGCACGATCCATGATTCGGTCAGGGAACGTCTAATCCTGCACCGAAATGCGGGATTTGCAAAGTCGGATCAGACGTGAGAGCGCACCGGACCCGGACGGGTGCGCTTGTCCAGACCCGCCAGATCGATGATGGTGGCAGCGATCTCCTCTACCGATTTCATGGTGGTCTTCACACAGGGGATGCCGAGCCGCCTGTAAAGCCCCTCGGCCTGGCGTATCTCGAAATCACACTGCCGAAAAGAAGCGTATCGGCTTTCCGGGTAGCGCGCTTGCCGAATCTGCTGAAGACGGGCCGGTTCGGTGCTCAAGGCCAACAGTTTGGGACGAAAAGGTTGCAAAGTAGCAGGCAACGCCGGCCTTTCGAGGTCGTCTTCGGTGATCGGAAAATTGGCGGCCCGCAAACCGTACTGGATGCTCAGATAGAGGCAGGTCGGTGTTTTGCCAGTACGTGAGATCCCGACAACGATCACATCGGCTTCATCGAGTTGCTTGATGGTGCAGCCGTCATCATGGTGCAGGGTGAAGTTCAACGCCTCGATCCGGGCAGAATACTCGTCCACGTCCTGCATGCCATGGAAGCGACCGAAACTGGCCGACGGCCGGCAACCGAGTTCCTGGGACAAGGGGCTGACGAAAGTGTCAAACATGTCCAGGAACAACGAATTGCTGTCCATCACCAAGGTGCGCAGGTCGGGTTTCACCAGGGTGCTGAAAACCAGCGGCCGCACCTGGTCGACAACGGCGGTTTCATTGATACGACGGCGCGCCTCCTCGGCGCGTTCCAGGGTGTTTACGAAACGCAGCGACTGTTCACTGAATGCTACCTGCTCGAACTGGGTGATCAGGCTGCGTCCCAGGGTCTCCGCGGTGATGCCGGTGCCGTCCGAGACGAAGAAGGCGGTCCGGCGCGGTCGTTCCGCCTCATTCATCGACGTCTCCCCGAGTTTGCGACAGCAGCAGGATGTGCACGCGCAGCGGCCCGTGAGCACCCATCTGCAAAGTCTGCTCGATGTCCGCGCTGCGCGACGGTCCGGTGATGAAATTCACCGTGCGCGGCATGTCAGCGGACTCGGAGCGCAGCAGGTCCCAACCATCCTCCATAGCACCGACGATGCGGGATTCGTGCAACACCAGGAGGTGGTTGTCAGGCAGGAAATTAAGTGTCACGGGTGTCTGTGGAGACGACACCAGCATCAAAGTGCCGGTTTCGGCGATAGCGGCGAAAGCCGGAGTCAACGCCGCGCCATCACCACTGACGGCAAGGCGTTGCTCGATACTGATCGCGGCCTCGCGCCATGGCAGCGCAGCGAGATCACTGGCGGGGCCGAGCACCAGCCGCAACGGCATCTGGTGCCGGTCCAGGAATGCGGCAACCGCACCCGGAACGGCCTCGTCATGGTCGAGCCGTTCGATACTGGCGGCCGCTTCCCGGGCCATGTCGACGAACAACGCACAACGCGCCACGGGATCCAGCCGGGATCGTTCCGGCACCAGGTTGCGGCGTGGATGAAGCAACCCCTCCTCAAGCGGGCCGCTTTGTTGTGGCGACAAGGGCCCACGCCCCAACTGCCGGCGCACCAAAGCCAGAATACTGTCCCTGGCTTCGGTCATTGATCCCGCCGCCTGCGCCACTGTTGACGGAAGGTCGGTCCGGTGGGAACCGGCAGATCCCGGTCAGACGTCCACCCGGAGGCCAGCGGCCAGCGACTCACACGGCCGCGACGGGCGCCCGCCAGACGCAACATCGCGGCGGCCAGCGCAGTGACCTGGTGATAAAGGCGAGGTCGGGTAACCAGCGCTGCCCACCATTTCATCCCCCTGCGGGCAACGGCGGACACCAACTCCTGCTCGAAACGCTGTTCGCGCAGACGCCGTAGCATTGCCGGCAGGGGGATGCGCACCGGGCACACTGCCTCACAGCGACCACACAGGGTGGAGGCGTCCGCCAGGTTGCCCGCCACCTCAAGACCCAGTATTCGTGGCGTAAGTACCGCGCCCATTGGCCCTGAATAGACCCAGCCATAGGCATGACCCCCAACCGCAGCATAGACCGGACAGTGGTTGAGGCAGGCGGAACAGCGTATGCACCGCAACATATCCTGAAAACCGGTGCCGAGCATGGCACTGCGGCCGTTGTCGACCAATACCACGTGAAATTCTTCAGGCCCGTCAGGATCATCGGTACGCCGCGGCCCGGTGGAAAAGGTGTTGTAGACAGCGCTTTCCTGACCGGTCGCCGAACGTGACAGCAACCTCAACAGGGTACTGGTGTCTTCCAGGGTCGGCACCATTTTCTCGATCCCGGTGACCACCACGTGTACCGGTGGCAGAATCTGGGTCAGATCGCCGTTGCCCTCGTTGGTAACGATCACCGTGCTGCCGGTTTCGGCGACGCAGAAATTGGCCCCGGTAATGCCCACATCGGCTGCCACGAACCGTTCCCGCAAGACCTGGCGGGCCTCGTTCATCAATGCGCCGGGCTCGCTCTGGCGCTGTGGATATCCGAGCGCGCGATGATGGGCGTGAAAAGTGTCCGCCACCTGGTCAAGGTTGAGATGGATGGCGGGCGCGATGATGTGGCTGGGGTGCTCGCCGCGCAACTGGATGATGTATTCGCCAAGATCGGTCTCGACCGGTTCTATACCATGACGTTGCAGGTGCTCGTTGAGGGCGATCTCCTCGCTGACCATGGATTTTCCCTTGGTCACGGTCCTGGCGCCTGCTGCCCGACAGATCCCCAGCACCAGCTCACAGGCCTCGGCGGCATCGCGCGCCCAATGCACGTGACCGCCCTGCGCCACCACCTGCCGCTCGAAGCGCTGTAGATAGAAGTCGAGGTGTTCGAGGGTGTGGTTGCGTATTTCCCTGGCGCGATCGCGCAATGCGTCAAATTCTGGCAAGCGGTCGCGGGCCTGGGCCCGTTTGACCGGAAACCCCCGGCTGAGTTTGGCTAGCGCTCGCTGCAGCGATTTGTCAGTCAGTGCCCGGCTGGCATTTTCCTGAAACTGGCGTGACTGCGGCTGCATGGGTGCCTCAGCCAACCTCGCCCAGCGGCGGCTCGTCGGTCATCCCGGCCAGCACCTCGACCAGATGCCGCACCTGGACGGGACTGCCCTGGCGCTTGAGCCGCCCGGCGATGTTGAGCAGACAGCCCAGATCCCCGGCCAGCAGCATGGTGGCATCGGAACCATCGACATTGGCGGTCTTGTTGCTCACCATGCGGGTGGAGATCTGCGGATATTTGACACAGAAAGTACCGCCGAATCCGCAGCAGACTTCAGCGTCGACCATCTCCCGCAGCTGCAGACCGTCTACCGATTCCAACAGGGTCCGTGGCTGTTGTTTGATGCCCAGTTCCCGCAAACCCGTACAGGAGTCGTGATAGGTTACCGCGCCCTGAAAGCTGGCCTGTACCCGGGTCACCCCGAGTACATCGACCAGGAAAGCGCTGATTTCGAAAGCGCGCCCGGACAATTCGAGGGCCTCGGCATGCAACGACTCCCGACGATCGAACAAAGTGGGGTACGCGCGAATCATGCCGACACAGGAACCCGATGGCGCCACCAGATAGTCGAACCCGCGATAGGCCTCGATCACCATTGCGGCAATATCGCGGGCATCGGCGCGATCACCCGAGTTCCAGGCCGGCTGCCCGCAGCAGGCCACGGCCTCCGGCGCCTCCACCGAACACCCGGCATTCTCCAGCAGACGAACGGTGGCAAAACCAACCGACGGCCTGAACAGATCCGCCAGACAGGTGACGAACAACCCGACCCGTGGGCCGGTGTCCGGGCTGGGGGTGGTGCCCGGCGCTATCGTGACCACGACCTGGGGCCGGTATCTACTCGTGGGGCTCCCAACCGAATTCCTCTACATTGCGGAACAAACCGTTGTCGGAGACCAGCCCCTCGGGCGTCCCCGACGAGCCGGCCACCACCACCCGGCGAATATTGCGCTCCATCAGGATCTGCGCGATCTGGCTCAAACCGGCATCGGCGGGCACCGTGATCAGCGGGCGGGTGGCGATATCCCCGACCCGGGTCATGGCGGGGGATTTGTTGGCATTGATGATCTTCTTGACGATGTCACGTTGGGTCATGATGCCCCATTCGCCGTTTGTGCCCGGCTCCACCAGTACCGAGCTGATGCTCTGTTCACGCATCAGATGCATGGCCGAATCCACATCCTGATCTTCGCGTACCGTACCTTTGATCCGGGTCATGATGCCCGCCGCGGTGGTGGGCACTCGACCGGATTCCTTCATCGCCTGGACCGGATTGGCAACCCGTGCTGCTTCCAGTTCCTGACGTTGCTTGTCCTGGGCGACCCGCCGCGCCTGCTCGAAACGCGCCAGATCCTCCGCGCTGCCGGTGATCTTGGCGATCAGGGCATCGGCGAACGCGCTGGTCGCCACCTCGGTGGCGCCGTCCATCTGACGCGCAAAATCATAGGTCACGGTTTTGTCCGCAATCACCCGCGGATAGGCTGCGTTGATGAGGTCAGCAGCCTCGTTCCAGCCGATGTACTCCAGCATCATGACCCCGGAGAACAGCAACGAGGAGGGATTCACCTTGTCGAGGTTGGCATATTTGGGGGCAGTGCCGTGGGTCGCTTCGAACACGGCCACGAAATCAGCGATATTGGCACCCGGTGCGATTCCCACACCACCCACCTCGGCGGCGGCGGCATCGGACAGATAGTCACCGTTGAGGTTCATGGTGGCCAGCACGTCGAACTCCGCCGGGCGCAACTGCAACAACTGGAAAATGATGTCGGCAATGCGGTCCTTGACCACGATCTTTCCGGCAGGCTGTTTGCCGCCGTACTGTTCATAGAGTTCTTCTTCGGTGATGGTGACGTCGCCAAATTCATCGCGCGCCAACTCATAGCCCCAGTTGCGAAACGCCCCTTCGGTGTATTTCATGATGTTACCCTTGTGTACCAGGGTAACGCTCTTGCGGTCGTGGTCGATGGCGTAGCGAATCGCTTTGCGGACCAGGCGTTTGCTCGCATACTCGCTGATCGGTTTGATGCCCAAACCGGCGTCTTCGAAAAACTTGCAACCCATTTCCTCGCGAAGAAATCGAGCCAGTTTGCGATTCTCATCGGTGCCGGACCGGTACTCGATGCCGCTGTAGACATCCTCGGTGTTCTCCCGGAAGATGACGACATCCACCTCCTCGGGTCGGCGCATCGGCGAAGGAACACCGGCGTAGTAACGCACCGGTCGCACACAGGCATACAGATCCAGCGCCTGCCTGAGCGCCACGTTGAGTGACCTGAAACCACCGCCAACCGGCGTGGTAAGCGGGCCTTTCACCGACACGACCAACTCGCGCACCGCTTGCAGCGTCTCCGACGGGAAGTAGTCACCATCGTAGAGACTGGCGGCCTTTTCGCCCATGAACAGCTCACACCAATGAATCTTGCGCCGCCCTCCGTACGCTTTTTCCACTGCCGCGTCCCACACCCGCAGGCTGGCACGGGTGATATCCGGTCCAATGCCATCGCCTTCGACGTAGCCGAGCACGGGGTTGTCCGAAACCTGCAACCGTCCGTCCTCGACCCGGATCAGGTCACCATCCGCGGGCAGGGTGATGTGGGTGTAGCTCATGGTGGCTCCTGATAGTCGAGGCAGGCGTTGCGCACGGGGGCCGCAGACTGGGCAACACCCGTCTGGGGATAGCCCGCCGGCAGCAGAATTCGCATCCCATGGGCGGGCTCGGTAACGCTACACTCAAACCGAATTGCTGTCCAACGCGACCAATCGCTGGCGGCGGACCAGTTACAGACATGACCTTGACGGCACTTCGCTACATCCTGGCCGTGGCGCGTGAATACAATATCAGCCACGCTGCCGGGGAACAGGAGTAGTTCGGTAGCGACGTCAGAATTTCCTTTTCTTTCAGGTTGTTACTATGTCGCTCGCGGCAGACTGTCTGCGGTGAGCGACAGCCAGCTTCGGTCCAGACCCTTAAGTGGGCCCAAGAACATTCGTAACAACCTGTATTGCAAATGAATTCAGAGTTGTGGCCCGGTATTTGAATGAGTCCCTCATACTGATATTTGAACCGGAACACAGTTTCTTCGCCCGCAATGGGCAACACCGGCGCACTGCCCACCACGTTTTGCGCCGGTTCTCCTTGTCCTGCATCTCGGTTGCAAACAAAGCACGCCGATCCAACAAGCCATCGCACCGTGCTATGCTTCTAGACCCTCTCAACAGTTCTACGGATATTTTGCCGGCCCGAACGTCGTCGCTCGACGGCTGGCGTAGCAAAATCGTGGACCGAATTCGACCTAGTTCCGTACTGCAACTGCTGCTGATGGGCTTCGCCCTGGTAGCGCTGCCATTGGTGGGCGGCTTGCTCACCGCCTATGTCTCGGTGGACAGGCTCAGCCTGCGCAGTGTGCAAACCGTCATGGAAACGGCAAAGGGGGTCCTGGCCGGCCAGAATCTCTACAATGACATTACCCAGATGGAACGCAATGCGCGTCAATTTCAGATCCTGGGTGACCAGAGTTTCTACCAGCTGGCGGAAGAACAGCGGGCCAGTTTTCTACAGAGTGTGGACACTCTGCGGGCACTGCAACTGCCCGCGGAGTTGCGCCAGCGAATCGACCGACTGCTGACATTGGACCAACAGGTTTTTTCGACACTCAAGATGCATCCCACCGATTCCAGGGAAGTCTCCGTGGCGTTGGATGAGTTCAGCCTCATGGCGAACCAGTCGCGGGATCTGTGGCAGGAACTCACCACCCTTATCGCCCGCGACACTGAGCACCTGCGCGATTCGGCCGGCCAACTGCAGAGTATGCTGGCCTGGTTGGCGGCAGGGTTGATACTCGCGGCGCTTGGGATTTCGGTCGGTATCACGCTGTTGCTGGCCCGGCCGATCCAGCAACTGAAATCGGTCATCCGCACCCTGGGACGCGGTGACTACACACAGCCGATTACCATAGGGGGGCCACGTGATCTCGAGGAAGTGGGCGCGCGACTGGACTGGATGCGGCGCCAGCTACAACTGGCTGAGTACCAGCAAGCGCGTTTCCTGCGCCATGTGTCCCACGAGCTGAAAACCCCCCTGACCGCCATTCGCGAAGGCAGTGAGTTGCTCCGTGACCAGGTACCCGGCCCTCTCAACAACGCACAATCCGAGGTGACCGAAATTCTGCGTGACAACAGTGTGAGACTACAGCGTCTGATCGAGGACCTGCTATCGTTCACAGTGAGCGGCACACCGTCGGCCGCACTGGAACGCACCCCGGTGAAGTTGAAAGAACTGACCCATCAGGCAGTAGATCTGCAAAAACTGGCATTGAGTGCCAAGTCGCTGAGCGTCGACCCACATCTTGATTCGGTGACCCTGAATTGTGATCACGACAAACTGCGGCAGATTCTCGACAATCTGCTCTCCAACGCCATCAAGCACGCCCCCGCCGGGGGCACCGTGAGGATCGACCTTGGCGTTCACGACGACCACGCAGTGATTGATGTGATCGATGACGGACCCGGTATCGACGATGATGAAAGAGAGCACGTGTTCGAGGCTTTTTATCAGGGCCGGGCGCCGGCTAGCGGCCATGTCAGCGGTACCGGGCTGGGACTGGCCATATGCCGTGAGTATGTCAATGCCCACGGGGGCACCATACGCGTACTGCCGCGCAGTCATGGCGCCCACCTGCGGGTGCGTCTGCCCCTGAAATCCGGGCCCCGGGCATGAACAGCCTCTGGCTCAGAGTTTCCGGCTCTCTACTGTTGAGCCTGTTGCTAAGCGCCTGTTCGACTTTCGACAATCTGACCTGGGGCGGCAATCCGGATCCACCAGCGCCAGTCGTAGAAGCCGGGCCGGGTGTCGAGGCCCTGTTGGTGAGGATGGTCGATGAGGCCGATAGCCCACGTGAGCAACTGCAAGCCAGGGTGGCGGTGGTCGAACAGCATTACGCCGACTGGGGTGACGTCGCCAGTCGGATCGAGCTGGCCTGGCTGCTGAGCAGACCCGATAGTGGCGTGCAGGACTATCGCCGCAGCGTGTTGCTGCTGCGCGAATATCTGGCGCTGCCGCACACCGACCCCGGATACCAGGCGCTGGCGCAACTGCTCTACGATCTGCTGCTGGAGCGCGCGGTACAAAGGGCCGCCTCCAGCCAGGCGCGCGACGCCCTGGTTGCCGAACGCCGTCAGGCAGATGATCTGCAAGAGCAGATCACCACATTGCAGCAACTGCTGGCCACGCTGCAGAGACAACTCAATGCCCTCAGAGACATGGAAAGAAGTATCAGTGACCGCCCATCACCCGATTCCGAACAGCTACTACCCCAAGATGCAGAACAAAATTCTCCTGGTGGATGATGATCCCGGTCTGCTCAAGCTGCTGGCGATGCGGCTGGAGTCATCCGGCTATGAGGTGGAGGCGGTGGAATCTGCCGAGCGGGCACTGGCTTGTTTCGCGGCCAGTCCGCCGCAATTGTTGATTACCGACCTGCGCATGCAGGGCATGGACGGCATGGCCCTGTTCAACACCGTACACCAACGCAACCCCAGCCTTCCGGTCATCATATTGACCGCTCACGGCAGCATCCCGGACGCGGTGGAAGCGACCCGCAAGGGAGTGTTCGACTATCTCACCAAGCCATTCGATGCCCGCCAGCTGCTGGATATCGTGGCACGGGCCAGACGCATGGCTGGTCGAACGTGCGAGCAACCCGACGATGCCGGACTGGACGGCTGGCGCGCGGGAATCGTCACCCGCAGCCCTGCCATGGACGAGTTGCTGGGAGAAGCCCGGTTGATCGCAGCGGGGGATACCAGCGTGCTGATCCAAGGCGACAGCGGCACCGGCAAAGAACTGCTGGCACAGGCGATTCATCGCGTCAGCCCCCGCCATGAGCAACCGTTCGTTGCAGTGAACTGTACGGCGATCCCAGAACAGTTGCTGGAGTCGGAATTGTTCGGGCATCAAAAAGGCGCCTTCACGGGCGCAACGCAGAGTCACAAGGGGCTGTTCGTCGCGGCCAACGGCGGCACCCTGTTTCTCGATGAGATCGGCGACATGCCACTCAGCTTTCAGGCCAAGTTGCTGAGAGCGCTGCAAGAGGGGGAGGTACGTCCGGTCGGTTCCACCACATCGGTGTCAATCGATGTGCGCATCGTTTCCGCCACCCACCGCGACCTCGATCAGATGATCGTGGACGGCTCCTTTCGCCAGGACCTGTTCTACCGCCTCAACGTCATCATGCTGGAACTACCGACGCTGGCCGAACGTCGCGAAGACATACCGCTGCTGGCCAATCACTTCCTGGAAGTACTGGGCCGTGGCGCACGTACCACCAGACCCGGTCGAACCGGCACCGCACGAAAGCGACCGCGCAGCTTTTCGCCAGAGGCAATGGAAGCTTTGATCGGCGCTCCCTGGCCTGGCAATGTCCGCCAGTTGCGCAATGTGGTGGAACAATCGATGGCATTGTCGACCACTCCGGTGGTCCCGGCCAGCCTGATTCACAAAGCCCTGCGCGCGGAACCTGAGCAGATACCCACGCTGGTAGACGCCCGCGATCAGTTTGAACGCGAGTACCTGGTGCGGATCCTGCGGATTTCCGAGGGCAATGTCAGCCAGGCGGCACGGCTGGCGGGACGCAACCGCACGGAATTCTACAAACTGCTGCAACGACATCACCTCACCCCGGGAGATTTCCGCAACCGCGATCAGTAGATCGATACCGACAGCCCTACATCACCCGGGTCTCGTGGCCACCGCCGGCCCGCGATGCCGTCAATCCGGTTGCAACGCCGCCACCGCTGCCGCCAGTGCAAGACAGCGGCGCGCCTCTTCAACATGCAGGCTTTCCACCAGCCGGCCATCGACCACCACCACCCCATGGCCGGCGCGATCACCGTGCTGCCAGGCATCGATGATCCGGCGCGCGCGCTCGATGTCTTGCTGCTGCGGCCCGAACACCGTGTTGGCCATATCGATCTGCTGCGGATGGATCAGGGTCTTGCCGTCGAATCCGAGCTGGCGCCCCTGCCGGCACGCAGCTTCAAACCCGGTCGGGTCACGCAAGTCCAGATGCACCCCGTCGAGGATGTCCAGCCCATGTGCCCGTGCCGCCAGTACGCATTGCGCCAGGGCCACCAACAATCCCTCGCGCTGCGGTGTGTGCGGCACCCGCATGTCCCTGGCCAGATCGGAAGTGCCCATCACCACGCACCCCAGTCTTTCGCTGGCCCCGGCGATGGCATCAATATCGAGGATGGCCCGCGGCGTCTCGGCCATCACCCACAACGACAATCCCGCGGGTGCGGCGGTCGAGCGCAGGGCTTCAACCGCTTCGAACACCTGCTCGGCCGACTCGATCTTGGGAAACAACACACCATCGGCACCCAGTCCCGCCACCGCGGAGACATCTTCCGCGCCCCAGCAGGTATTGAGAGCATTGACCCGCACAATGACCTCCCGCCTGCCGTACCCGCCTTGCCGCAGTGCCCCTGTGATCTGCTCGCGAGCCAGTTCCTTGGCCGCCGGTGCGACCGCATCCTCCAGGTCGAGGATCAGGCCATCGACGGGCAATGAGCGCGCCTTCTCCAGGGCCCGGGCATTGGACCCCGGCAGATACAGAAACGAGCGCCGCGGTCGGATCGTCATCAGCGACCTGTCTGCCCAGCCTTGCGCAACAGATTCTCCGCCATTTTGATGCTGGCGATGTCGATCAATCGACCATCGAGGCTGACCGCACCACGCCCTTCCCGCTCGGCCTCCTGCATAGCCGCCATGATACGCCGCGCCGTGGTCACCTCCTGTTCGGAGGGACTGAACACCTGGTTGGCAAGCTCGATCTGGGAAGGGTGGATCGCCCACTTGCCCTCGCAACCCAGTACCGCGGCACGTCGCGCCGCGGCCAGATAGGCCTCGGTATCAGAGAAATCCCCAAAAGGCCCATCGATGGGCCGCAGGCCGTAGGCGCGACAGGCAACCACCATCCGCGCCTGGGCGTAGTGCCACATATCGTTCCAGTGAAACTCCCTGCCCTGATCCTGGCCGGTTCCGGTCAGCACTCCGTAGTCCGCATTGGCACCACCGATCACCGTGGTTCTGGCTCGCGTCGAAGCTGCGTAGTCTGCCACCCCGAAACTCATGGCCTCCAGACGCTTCGAGCTTTGTGCGATCGCTTCGACATTGGCCATTCCCAGCGCGGTTTCGATCAGCACTTCCAGACCCAGAGGCCGCTGGCGCCGACAAGCCAGCTCTATCTGTGTCACCAGTGTATCGACGGTGTAGACATCGGCCGGCACACCAACCTTGGGTATCAACAACAGGTCCAGGCGTGGGCATGCCTCCACGATTTCGATCACATCACGGTACATGTACTCGGTATCGAGACCGTTGATGCGCACCGACAGGGTCTTTTCACCCCAGTCGATATCGTTGAGCGCCGCTATGATGTTGGCGCGCGCGGCGACCTTTTCTGCGGGTGCCACCGAGTCCTCACAATCGAGAAAAATGCAGTCCGCTGCCGAGCGCGCCGCCTTTTCAAAAAAAGCAGGATTAGATCCCGGTACCGCCAGCTCTGATCGCTGCAACCGCGGTGTGGCCTGCTCAATGATAGTGGCGCTCATGCTTCGACTCCGAGTGATGTGATTTCTGAATTGTCTGCCAGAGCACGGTGCCGCTGTGGAGCAGCCCGGGTCAATCTACGGTTGGCGGGTATCACCACGCGGCTGGCAGCTTGCCGTGAATGACGATACGCCGGTCACGAATCTCCACGTAGCCACCCTCGGTGAGGTCCTTCATGATACGGCTCACCATTTCCCGTGAAGCGCCAACCAGATTGGCGATATCCTGATGGGTCAGCCGTTGTTCGACCACGTGCTCTTCGCCATGTTCAACCGCCAGGCTGAGCAGTGTTCTTGCGACCCGGCCATAGACATCCAGCAAGGCAAGGTTGCGCGCGCTCTCGGTCAAGGACTTGATACGGGCGCTGAGGGCGCGGATCAACTGATAGGCGATTTCCGGATTCTCGGCCAGACAGACCTTGAACTCGGGCTTGGACACCACCGACATGCGGCAAGGTTCGATGGTGATCACTGAAGCGGAGCGGGGGCTGCCGTCGATCATGGCCAGTTCGCCAAAATACTCGCCGGGGCCGTGGATACAGAGTATGAACTCCTTGCCGCTCTCATCGCTGAGGTACACCTTGACGCGGCCGCTGTGGATGACATAGAGCGAATCGCTCTCGTCGCCTTCAGTGATGAGCACGGTATTCTTGGTGTACTGCCTGGCCACGCCGTGGGCGGTGATCAGCCGCAACTGTTCCTCGCCAAGATCCTTGAACAATGGCTGATCGCTGATCACTGCTATACCGCCCCCCGCCGACCCGGCATCGCTGCCGACGCAATGGCCTTGGAGGCAGATACTGTTACGAATCCGGTACGAACGCAAACGGAGGTCTGGAGACAACGGCCACGCCGGGTGTATCGTGTGACCACTGGCATCCGGCCGACGCACACCGGCTTTCGGGTCGATTGGCGTAGCCCACTTGGCAACCACCCGCAGGTATCAGCCCATGCAGCACGAATGGAACTTCCAGTATTTTCGAACCGGTTCGTTCAGCGCCCTGTTCGAGGCGGACGTCAGCGCCGATGCCCACGCGTTCCTGCTGCCCTATCCCTGCACCGCTACCTGGGCTGCCTATCCCAACGACCGCCGGTATCTGATCCAGGATGGCAATACAGACGCAACCAAGGTGGGTTTTGACAAGATCTGCCAGAAGGAGCCATGGAAAAACCTGGCGGTACTCGGCGACGACCTGGCGGGGATACTGACCGAAGCGCCACCGCCGTCATTGATCAGCTACTGGCGGGAGCATTTCGGCTTCGACTACAACAATTACCAGGTGTTGCCGCAGCAATCATACTGCGACGAACTCAATGACTCCGAGCGCTACCGAAAGCTGATCACGCTGTTCCCCTACGATGGTCTGGACAAGGAACGCCATGCCGTGGACCCCGACAGCCACTATCATCTGCTCAGCAAGACGGCGCTGGCGGACATGGGGGTGCACTATCCGCTCTACAAGGTGTTCGACTTTCGCAAGGTGCGCCCGGAAGATGTAGAGCTGCAAGCCGCTTATCCCTATCTGATAAAGACCTCTCATGGCCTGGCCGGGGAAGGCACCTACATCATCCGCAATGAGGCGGATCTCGAGCACTGCCGCAAGGAGGTGCGTCGCTATCTTGCGGTTGGATTGCTGGATGCGGTGGTGGTATCCGATTTCGTCAAGAACGTGGTGGAAAACTACTGCGTACAATTCTATGTCGACCGTGCTGGTGAACCGACGCTGATTGGCGCCACCAACCAACTGGTCACCGATACCGGCGAACATCTGGGCGGCATGATCCACTATCGTGAAACCGACATGCGCAAGTTCTTCCACAAGATTGCGGTTATCAGCCGCTTCGTCCACAAACACGGCTACTTCGGCGTCGTGGGCGTCGACATCCTCGAAGATCGGGACGGCCAGCTACATGTCATCGACGCCAATATTCGTGTCAACGGCTCGACGCCGCTGTGTCTGCAACGCCACACACTGCTGGCGGCGGGCAAGGAAGTGGCGAAGTATTCAACGGATTACCGCATGGAAGGAACCGTGGATTCGGTATTGAGCAGGCTGCGGCCCTGGCTGGAGCGTAAGGATCTGACCGTACTCTCGCTACTGGAAATCCCCCGGGACGGCCAGACCGGATGCGACGTCTATGGCATCGTCGCCGGAGAAACCGTTGCAGAGATGCAGCGGATCGAGACGGATCTGGGAAAAGCCGGGCTGAGATTGCCCGACTGACCACCCCGGCAGAGACTACCCACACCCACTGTGCCACGCACTCTGGACGCAGTTCCGGAGCCTGTCAGGGATGAGCTGGATTTACATCATGGCTTCGTCCAGCAACTCGACCCAGTGGCTGACGCGGATATCGGTGCCGCTCTGCAGATGTGTCAGACAGCCGATATTGGCGGTCACGATCACCTCGGGCCGGCCGGACAACAAGGCAGCCGTCTTGTTGTCACGCAGCTGTGACGAGATCCGCGGCTGCAGGATGGAATAGGTGCCCGCCGACCCGCAACACAGATGGGCGTCCGGGACCATGGTCAGCTCGAATCCGGCTTGGGTCAGCAGTTGCTCGACCCGACCCGACAGTCCCTGCCCATGCTGCAGTGTGCAGGGGCTGTGGAATGCAATCCGGGTGTTGACCGTCGCCGCAGTGGTCTGCACAGCGGCATCGGCCACCACCTCGGACAGATCCCGCGTCAATTCATCGACCCGCGCGGCCTTTTGCGCATAGTCTGGATCGTCCGCCAGCAGCCGACCGTAGTCCTTGACGAATGCACCGCAGCCACTGGCGGTGATGACGATCGCCTCAACCCCGGCCTGTACGTGCGGCCACCAGGCATCGATGTTCCGGCGCGCGCACTGCAAACCCGCGCGCTGGGCATCGAGATGATAGTCGAGCGCACCGCAACACCCCTCCTCCCGGGCACGTGTCAGGCTGATTCCAGCACGATCCAGGACCCGTGCCGCGGCGGCATTGATACGCGGTGCGATGGCGGGCTGCACACAGCCTTCCAGTACCAGCATCCGGCGCGGGTGGCGGGTGGGTGGCCAGTTGCCAGCGGGCGGTGTCGCCGGCACCTGCCGTCTGATCGGGGACGGCAACAGCGGCCTCAGAGCCTGGCCAAGGCGCAGCAACGGCTGGAACAGGACGCGTCGGCCCAACACCAGCCTCAGCAGCTGGCGCTGCAAAGCATCCAGCGGGCTGCGCGCCACCCGCTTTTCCACTTCGGCGCGGCCGATATCGAGCAGACGGTGATATTCGACTCCGGAAGGACAGGTGGTCTCGCAGGAACGACAGCTCAGGCAGCGGTCGAGGTGTTCGCGGGTGTGAGATCCGGGCGTGCCGCCCTCCAGAACGTGCTTGATCAGGTAAATACGGCCACGTGGCCCGTCCAACTCATCCCCCAGTAACTGATAGGTCGGACAGGTGGCGAGACAGAAACCGCAGTGCACACAGCGGCGCAGGATAGCCTCAGCCTCCTGACCCACCGGGGTGTTGCGCAACGACTCGGTTAGATGGGTTTCCATAAGTCGCCTGAATCTAGAGCTGCGGGTACATACGGCCGTGATTGAGGATGCCGTCGGGATCAAGGGCCTGTTTCAAGCGGCTGTGCAGGCGCGCAGCAACAGCCGACAACGGCTCGAACACCTCGCCGTCCCGGTCACCTCCCCGAAACAGCATTGCCGAACCTCCGGCGGCGGCTGCCGCCGAGCGGATCCGGTCCGCATCGCCATTGCCCTGCAACCAGCGCAGGGCACCACCCCAATCGACCAGCCAGCGGCCCGGCAACGGTGATATTGGTGGCGTCGATGAAACCACGGACAAGCGCCAAAGCGGTTGCGACGGATCGAAGAAATCGTGCTGTGTTTCGCGCAGACCCCGCCACCAGTCGCCGCCTTCGTCGACAACTTCACCGCCCAGGGTGCGGCAGGAGGCGTCGATCGCGGCGCTGGCGCCGGACAAACGCAGATAAACCGACTCGCCATCGCAACAGGCGCCGCTCAGCGGATGCGGCTGAGCGGCGCAGCGGTTCATGAACGGTATGGCATCCGTGTATCCCATCGGCACGCGCAGCGTACGCTCGACGACCGGTAACGGCAGCACCCGCAGAGACATATCCAGTATGACGCCCAGGGTTCCCAATGCACCACACATCAGCCGTGACAGATCGTAGCCAGCGACATTCTTCATGACCTGACCGCCGAACGAGAGGATCTCTCCACGACCTGTGAGCACGCGCACGCCCAGCACGAAATCCCTGGCCGCCCCCGTGAAGGGTCTTCGGGGGCCAGAGAACCCGCAGGCGATAGTGCCGCCGATAGTGGCCCTGCCATCGAAATCGGGAGGCTCGAACCCCAGCATCTGGCCCTGCGCAGCCAACGCCTGCTGCAACTCGACCACCGTCGTTCCGGCCCGCGCCGTCACTACCAGTTCGGTGGGCTGGTAACTGACGATACCGTGATGGCCACTGACGTCGAACGGGATACCGCCGGGGCGCCGGCCATAGAAGGACTTGGTGGTGGCGCCGTGCACGCACAGCGCGCGCTTCTGCTCACGCGCCTCCAGCAATTGCTCGCGCAGTGCTGCACTGTGGTCAGAGTCTGTCATCGGCGCTCAGAATCTCTCCAGTTCGGGAAAGGCCAGCTTGCCATGATGTACATGCATGGCGCCAAATTCCGCACAACGAGCCAGGGTGGGTACCGCCTTGCC
>CBDVAK010000019.1:0-21999 GCA_965371945.1 uncultured Candidatus Competibacteraceae bacterium | reverse complement strand
TTAAATAGCACAACTATTCGCCTCAAATGATCGAAAAATCTGACTCAATCGGGCTTGCCCTCGCTACCACCGCTGTTCTCGGACAGCCTCCTAGCCATGCGCGGTCTCCGGCGCGGCCAACGGCTCCGTCGCAGGCAGCCTGATGACCAGCCGGGCACCGCCACCCTGTGCTCGCTCCGCCACCACCATCCCCGCGTGTTCCTCGACGATCTTCTTGACGATCGCGAGTCCCAGACCGGAACCCCTGGACTTGGTGCTGACATAGGGCTCGAACATATCCGCGTCCCTGCCGTCGCCAAACCCGGGGCCGTTGTCCTCCACCACCAGTTCCACCATCCGTGACAGGCCCTGTACACTGGTACGAATCCTGATCTCGGCATCGGAGCGCTCGCGCAATGCCTCAAGGGCATTCTTGATCAGGTTGTGCAACAGTTGTCGCAGCCTGCCAGCATCTGCTTCCACGACCGGTGCAGCGGCATCCAGCTCGGTGCTGATGCGGACCCCGGCAGAGTTTTCACGATAAAGATACACGACCTCGGATACCAGGCCATTGATATCCAGCGGTCGCAACTTCAGCCGCGGTGGTCGCGCGTATTCGTTGAAAGCATCGACCAGTTCCTGCAGGGCCTTGACCTGCAGGATGATGGTATGGGTCGAACGATCCAGGATGCGTGCCTGATCCGGCTCCATGGTGTGCAGGTATTTGTGCCGTAGTCGTTCCGCCGCCAGCAGGATGGGAGTCAGCGGGTTCTTGATCTCGTGTGCCAGCCTGCGGGCCACTTCACCCCAGGCCGCATCGCGCTGGGCACGTACCAGTGCGGTGATGTCGTCGAAAACCACCACATGCCCGGTCAGCCCGCGATCATCGATCAGGGTGCCGCCGCGACACATCAATACCTGCCGGCCACCGCTTGCCGACAAGGTGACTTCTTCCCGCCATTCGCTGTTTCCGGAGCGCAGACGGAGCTCGATCAGCTCACAAAAAGGTTTCAGGTAAGGCCGCGTGGCAGCGACATCCAGCGGCGCCCGATCCAGCAACTCTTCGCGAACCAGGCCGAGAATCTGGCCGGAGGCCCGGTTGGCCGTGCGCAGGCGACCGTCGTGTCGTAGTGTCATCACCCCGGACGACAAGCTCGACAGGACGGTTTCCAGATAGGCTCGCTGGCGTTCCACCAGCCGCTGGCTGCGCATGGTTTGATCACGGGCGACGGTCAGGTTGCGGGTCATCTGGTTGAACGACATGACCAGAAAACCGAGTTCGTCGTTCGATGTCACCGGCAATCGCTGGTCGTAACGACCCCTGGAGACCGCCAGCGTGCCCTCGGCAAGATCGCGTACCGGCGCTACCAGCCTCTTGGCTGAAATCACAGCCGCCCAGGTGGCGGTCAACAGGCTGACGGCCAGTACCAGCGACAGGGTCAGGATAAAACTGGTCTTCAAAGGTTTGCGCAGATATACCAGCTGGCGGTAGGTATCGAATGCGTCCTGCACGCTTTCCGCCAGGGTGTTGAGCCGCTCCCGCACCGGGTACAGCGCCTGCAGCATGCGCTGCCCGGTCAGCAGGGTGTCTCGACCTGGAATCGGCACCACGGCACGAATCTGCAATCCGGAGTGTTTACCCGGACTTAGAGCCACGTAGGGGCTGCCCTGACGCACCTGACGGACGATGGTTTCATCCGGAATGTTCGGCACGATGCCGGCATCCAGGCTGGCGGACGCCACCGGCTGGCCACGCCCACCCAGCAACAGCAACTCGTCGGTGTCCGAGTCGGACCGCAGCTCCGACAAGGCCAGCGTGGCAACCGCCGAGCTGACGTCCTCGAGCCGGGCCGCCATCTCTTGGGTCTGTCGCAAGGCCTCGCGCATGCGCAGGTCCAGTGAGGCGCGCGACAGATCCAGGGCATCCTGCAGAGCATCTTCGACCCGTACGTCGAACCAGCTGTCGATCCCGCCCTGCAGAAACTGCAGCGAGAAATAGTAAACGACCGATACCGGCACTACGGCCAACACGACAAATAGGGCGACCAGCCGCAGCGTCAGGCGGGCGCCGGCAACCCGGCGCCGATACTGGACCACCAATTGGTAGATCTGGTATCCCATCAACACCGTCAACAGCAGCAGCCCCACGGTGTTGAACAGCAACAGGACCGAGAACAGTTTCCCGAAGCGCTGGGAATCCTGGGTCGCTTCGCTCATGAACAGCAGCGACACCAGCAGAAACACGAACAGCAGCGCCATTCCCAACGGTGTGGCAAGCCGGCTTTGCTTCACAACTGCCATGAGAACCAGTCACTGCTGCGCCACCATTCGGGCGACACATAGGCCATCAGACGCAACGGCGCGGGCAGCGCCTCGATGTCGAGGCCGACCTTGAGGCGGACCTGGTAGCGTTGGTCGGGCTGCAGCAGGCTTTCATCGATCAGAGGCAGGTTGCGCACCCGGCCCATGGCGCGCAACGCACTTTCGCGGGTCCGGAAACTGGCACGCTCGCCGCTATTGAGATTGGTGACCAGATACAGCTTGGTAAGGGCGTGATACTTGAACCGGTATTGCTGCAACAGAGTGGCGACGGTTTCATCAGGCAGCCAGTTGCGGCTGCGTTCCACCACGATTTTCAGTTCGAAGACGATGGGAACGCCGTTCTCGACGGCCTCCAACGGATCGGGCGACAATTGGTAGGCGATGTCGGCGTCGAGCCGATAGACGCGGTCTACCAGCCGCGTGCTGGCGCTGATGATCCTGAGTTCTTCGGTTGCACCGGCGCTGGGTTGCGACGGGCCCAGCAACACCAGCAAACCCCACAGCAGTGCGGATGACAACGACGGTTGGTAGCGAATCGTGTCCATCAGCGGTGGGCAGGGTCCTTGACCAACCCGGCGTAGAAGAAGCCGTCCATATCGTCTTCCCCGGGAAGGATCTGGCGGCCGGCGCCGCGGGAGTGACCCCATTCCAGGCTGGGCATTCGGGCAACCGCGTCGCTGTGGTCAGCCAGGAACCCGTCGATCACGGCACTGTTTTCCTCACTGAGTACGGAACAGGTGGCATAGAGCAGCAGGCCGCCCGGAGCCAGCATTCGCCAGCAGCTCCGCAGTAGCTCGCGCTGTTGGGCGGCCAGAGCCGCGACATCGCTCGGCCGTCGCAGCAGTTTGATATCCGGGTGTCGGCGAATCACACCCGTTGCGGTACAGGGGGCGTCGAGCAGGATGCGCTCGAATGGGACTTCATCCCACCAGTCAGCGCAGCGTGTCACGTCGACCTCGAGTAGCTGCGCCCGGCGGCCCAGCCGGGTCAGATTGTCCGCAACTCTTTGCAAGCGGCGCGCATCGATGTCGGCCGCCACTACCTGCAGCCGCGTTTGTCTTTCCAGGATTTGACCGGTTTTCCCTCCCGGCGCCGAGCAGGCATCCAGGACCCTCATCCCCGGCAACGGATCCAGCAACCAGCCGGCCAGCTGTGCGCCGGCATCCTGTACCGAAACGAGCCCTTGTCCGAAGCCGGGCACCTCGGTGACTTCCCGAGCCTGCGCCAGCACCACCGCACTGGCCACACGTGGATGAGCATGAGCCTCGATGCGGTCCCGGGACAGCATGCGCAGATAGTCGTCGCGACTGATGCGGTCGAGCGCCACCCGCAACGTCATCGGGGCCTGGCGATTGTTGGCATCGGCGATCTGCTGCCAGTGTTCGGGCCAGTCACGGCGCAGTCTCTGCAGCAGCCAGTCAGGGTGTGCGAAACGGGCTGCCGGTATGCGCTCGACCGCATCGAGGACTTCGTCCCGCCGCCGCAGAAAGTTGCGCAAGACCGCGTTGACAAGGCCGGGTGCCCAGCGTTTTCCGGGTAGCAGGTGGGCCGCGGCGACGGTCTCGGAGACCGTCGCGTAACCAGGTGTGCGGGTGCACAACAGCCCGTACAGTCCGGTTATCACCAGCGCCCTGACCTGCTGTTCGCCTGGGGACAGCGGAGTTTTCAGCAAGCGGTCGAGTATGGCTTGCAGGCGGGGGGCCTGCCGTAGCGCACCGTAGCAAAGATTCTGCACCATGGGGTGTTGCCGGGCCGGTACCTTTCGCAGCGTCTCCGGCAGTGCCACCGCGAGCGATTGCCCTGCCAGCACGGCAGCCACTGCGCTGGCGGCCTGCAGACGGCTTTGCGCACTACCGGACTCATGCCCGGGTCTGCTGCGCGGTCTTGAACTCATCGCAGTCGGGCGCCAGCCAGGGTATGGCCGTTGAGAAAGTCACGAACCTGCATCCGTCGCTTGCCCGGCAACTGCAGTTCGGTCAGCAACAGCTGACCCCGGCCGCATGCCACCCGCACGCCCTGCGAGTCCTCGGCCACCACGGTTCCGGCTACCTGGAGCGCTTGTTCCGCTAGCGGAGACGCCTGCCACACCTTCAACGGTACATCCTCCAGCAGGGTGTAGGCCACTGGTCCGGGGTTGAAGGCCCGCACCTGTCTGGCCAGCAGCTCAGCATCCAGCGACCAGTCCAGCCTAGCCTGCGCGCGGGTCAACTTGGCAGCATAGCAGGTACCGTCCGAGTCTTGGGCGGTCGCCGTGGCACGGCCATCAGACAGCGCGTCCAACACTTCCAGCAGGCACCGCCCACCGGTCTCGGCAAGCTGCTCCGCGAGCTCACCCGCGGTCGCACCCGGCGGTATCTGTAGCCGGGCCCGGGCGAACACCGGACCGGTATCGAGACCGGTATCCATCTGCATGATACTGATCCCGGTTTCCTGGTCGCCGGCCAGAATTGCGCGCTGCACCGGCGCGGCACCACGCCACCTGGGTAGCAAAGATGCATGTACGTTGATGCAGCCCAAGCGTGGCACCTCGAGAATTCCGGCCGGCAGAATCAGCCCGTAGGCCACGACCACCAGCACGTCAGGTCGCAATCGGGCGAGTAGCTGGCGCGCTGATTCGTCTCTGAGTGTTGACGGTTGGTGGATCGGCAGACCTGCTTGTGCTGCCCGCTGCTTGACTGCGCTGGGGCGCAGTGAGCGGCCGCGGCCGGCGGCCCGGTCGGGTTGGCTGTACACGCCAACCACATGGTGTCGGGAATCCAGCAATGCGTTCAACGATGGCACCGCGAACCCGGGGGTACCAGCGAACACCACATCGAGCGGCTGGCCGTGCAGGTTCATAGCCGCTGCCAGCCGCTGCCGGCCGGGGATGCTGTTGGTGACCGCCGCCGCAGAATGGGAGAGCGTCCCGGACAGTCAGTGACTGGCGGCGGTTGCGGGGGGTTCGGCGTCCTGTCGCTTTTGCTTTTCGAGCTTTTTGCGTATTCGTTGTCTCTTGAGAGGGGACAGGTAGTCCACGAACAGTTTACCCTCGAGATGGTCCATTTCGTGCTGGATACAAACCGCCAGCAAGCCGTTGGCCTCCATATCGAAACTATCGCCATGACGATCAAGAGATCGAACCTGTATCAGTTCAAAACGACAAACCGTTTCATAATAGCCGGGAACCGACAGGCAGCCTTCCTCCATTTCCTCCTCACCGCAAGCGCTGATGAGTTCGGGGTTGATCAGGACCAGCGGCTGGTCTCTGTGTTCGGAGACATCGATCACGATAATTCTCCGGTGGATATCCACCTGGGTCGCGGCCAGGCCGATGCCAGGAGCCTCATACATGGTTTGAAGCATATCGGAGATGGTCCGGCGCACCTCGTCGTCCACGACCGCAACAGGACTGGCACGCGTGCGCAGGCGTGGATCAGGAAATTCAAGAATGTCGAGAAGGGCCATTTCAGATTCCAAAAGCCTCAATATCAGAAATCTCCTATTCGATGCGCGAGATGATAGCGGAAACTATAAATGCGTCGCCACTTTGCGGCCGCAAGAGCTTTCCATACACTCCTGAATTCGTCAGGCACGAGCTGGGGACACTATGAGCCTTCGTATGCGATCAAGCTGGCAAGCGATTGCCGGTCTGGGCACGATCCTGTTGGTGACGGGATGCGCGACATCCGGTCAGACAGTTGATTCCGACCGCAGTTCGACTGCGCAACAACCCGAGGCGACCACTGCCGCGGCAGCCGATACCACCCACGCTACGCAATCGGCGCCACCCTCCACCACGGCCGGCGCCAGCCAGCCGGTGCGTCTGCGACCCGGGCATCCACAGAGCTACACGGTGCGCCAGGGCGATACGCTCTGGGGCATATCGTCGCAGTTTCTTGCGGATCCCTGGCTGTGGCCCGAGATCTGGTACCTCAATCCGGATATTCGCAATCCCCACCTGATCTATCCGGGGGATGTCATCGAGCTGGCATATGGCGCCGATGGTCGCCCGCAATTGCGGGTCAGCCGCGGTCGGCCGACCATCAAGCTTTCGCCGCAAGTCAGGGTCGAGAGCATCAAGCAGGCGATCCCCACCATTCCGCTGAACAAGATCATCGCTTTTCTGAGCCGGACCGCGGTGTTGACGGACGCCGAGTGGCAATCCCTGCCCTACGTGCTGGCCCAGCAGGACGGCATGCTGATCAATGCGGGTGATCGCTTCTATGCCGAGAACGTGCCCGATACCTCGGGGTACTTCGACATTTATCGTGAGGATACTCGCTATATCGACCCCCAGACCGGTGAGTACCTCGGTACCGAGGGGATCTATCTGGGTGCCGGGCGGGTCGAGCGCCGTAGCCAGCCCACCACCTTGATGATGACTTCAAGCACGCGACCGACGCTCCCCGGAGACTGGCTCTATGAGACCCAGGAGCAGGCGCTTCCCGCCACCTTCCAGCCTCACGCCGGCAAGACCAGTGGTGTGATCATGGCAGTACTCGACGGTGTCACCCAGATTGGCCAGTTTGCCAACGTGGTGATCAATCGGGGCGAGCGCAACGGTGTGGTACCGGGCGACGTGCTGGCGATCATGCAGGCGGGCGATACGGCGGTCGACCCCTACGACAACAAGCACTTCGTGACACTCCCTGACGAGCGCGCCGGCTTGTTGATCATCTACAAGTCGTTCGAAAAGGTGAGCTACGGTTTGGTGGTGCGGGCGCGGCGAACCATGCATGTCGGCGACGTGGTGGCGCCCCCGCAGCTCAGCGACCTCTGAATATCACCAGCACCCCGCGCCTCTGACCGGGCGCGGGGTCTCATCATCTGAACATGGACCCAGCGGCAGCCCCCGGATCCTCGGCCGGGCAGGAGGAACAGCGTGCCCGCCTGGCTCTGTGGCGGATCCCCGGCATCGGCCCGCGTCGCTATACCCGCCTGCTGAAACATTTTGGCAGTGCCGCCGACGTATTGTCCGCGCCGTCATCAGGTTTGTCCTCCATGCGCATCGGTGGGCGCGTGCTGGCGGCACTGCAAAAACCGGATTGGTCTGCCGTGGATCGCGATGTCGACTGGCTGAGCCGTCCCCGCAACCATCTGCTCAGTAGCGATTCCGCCAGCTACCCGCGATTGCTGAGAGAAATAGATTCCCCGCCGCCGTTGTTGTTCATACATGGTGACCCGGCGCTGCTTTCCGAACCCCAGCTTGCGGTGGTGGGCAGCCGCAATCCCACCCCCGGTGGCAGAGATGCCGCACGCGGGTTTGCCGGCCATCTGGGGCGTTGTGGTCTGGTCATCACCAGTGGGCTGGCACTGGGCATCGATGCTGCCGGCCACGAGGGTGCGTTGGATGCCGGCTGTGCGACGGTGGCGGTGCTGGGTACCGGCCCCGACCGCGTATACCCGGCCCGTCACAACCGCCTCGCTCACCGCATTGCGGAGTGCGGCGCCCTGGTGTCCGAGTTTCCACCCGGAACGGCGGCGGCGGCGAAACATTTTCCACGCCGCAACCGCATCATTGCCGGGCTCTCGGTGGGCACCCTGGTAGTCGAGGCCGCGTTGCGCAGCGGTTCTCTGATCACGGCTCGTCTGGCGGCTGCCCAGGGGCGCGAAGTGTTCGCCATGCCGGGCTCGATACACAATCCGCTTTGCCGCGGTTGTCATGCCCTGATTCGCGAGGGTGCCAAGCTGGTGGAATCTGCGGACCATATACTCGAAGAGCTGACCAATCTGGTGAACGGTATCTATCAACAAGTGGAGATTCCGCTGCCGGTCGCCGATGTGTCCGCTACTGCGGCCGACCCGGCATATCAGAGCTTGCTGGAGCAAATGGGGCATGACCCGGTATCCGTGGATCAGCTCGTCGTCACCACCCAATTGACGGCTGCAGAGCTTTCCTCCATGCTGCTGATCATGGAAATGCAGGGGCAGGTCGAAGCGCTGGCGGGTGGCCGCTATCTGCGCAAGGGGCTGGCGAACAGATGATGAAACAGAACGTTGTGGACGTGCTGGTCTACTTGTTCCAGAACTACATCAGCGATGATGCCGAGGTACAGGGCGACCGCGAATCAGTGCACAGCGAACTGGTGGAAGCTGGCTTTCCGTACGCGGAGGTTGACAAGGCCCTGCAGTGGCTGGAGGGCCTTGCGGTGCAGCCGGATTCATCCAATGACCGAGTGCCGGCCGGTGCCTTGTCGGTGCGTGTTTTCGCTGCCGAGGAAATTCGCAAGCTGGATGGCGAGGCGCGCAGTTTCCTGATCGACCTGGAGAATACCGGGATCATCAGCCCCGAGGGCCGGGAGCTGATCATGGATCGGGTCATGGCACTGGAGACCGAGCAGATCGATCTTGAGGAATTGCGATGGGTCATCCTGATGGTGTTGTTCAACCAGCCGGGCCTCGAGGAGGCCTATGCGTGGATGGAAGACCTGGTGTTTGACGGCTTTGGAGTCTATCTGCACTAGCCCGCATTTCTCACCAGCGCGAGTGCATCTGGTGAGAAATGCGGGCTAGGACCTTGGTGAAGTACTGGTACAGGGGCGCCGGATTCGTGTGAGTCTGGCACTATCCGCGGCCCACCCGTCGCACGCTCCCGGCGCTTGCCTTGCCCGGGTAGACAATCGCTTCTAAATTCAGCAAAGTTCGCTCGCCGCGAGCCGGTCGGTAATATTGCCACCGCATCCTTCGGAAACCGCTACGAGTCTCATGAGCAACAATCTGGTCATAGTCGAATCACCGGCGAAAGCCAAAACGATCAAGAAGTATCTCGGACCCGGGTTCGAGGTACTCGCGTCCTATGGACATGTCCGCGACCTGCTGCCCAAGGATGGTGCTGTCGATACTGAGCATGATTTCGCCATGGATTACCGGCTCATCGACAAAAGCGCCAAGCACCTGGACGCGATCCGCAAGGCCATGCGGAAATCGGACACGCTGTATCTGGCTACCGACCCGGATCGCGAGGGCGAGGCGATTTCGTGGCATACGTACGTGATCCTGCGCGACGAGGGTCTGCTTGACCAAAAGCCGGTGCACCGCGTGGTGTTTCACGAAGTCACCCGCAGAGCGGTACAGGATGCGGTCGAGCATCCTCGTGAACTGTCGATGGACCTGGTGAATGCCCAGCAGGCTCGGCGGGCGCTCGACTATCTGGTCGGCTTCAATCTCTCTCCGCTGCTGTGGCGCAAGGTGCGTCCAGGCTTGTCGGCTGGCCGGGTGCAAAGCCCCGCGTTGCGGATGATTTGCGAACGAGAGGCGGAAATCGAGAAGTTTACCGCCCGCGAGTATTGGAGCGTAGAAGCCGACGCGGCCCATCTGCAACAGCAGTTTACGGCCCGGCTGATGAAGTATCAGGGGAACAAGGTCGAGCAGTTCACCATCACCGACGGTGACACCGCTCACGCGGCGGAGTCCAGCCTCAATGCGGCCGCCGCTGGGTGGTTGTCCGTGGCCCGGGTCGAAAAGAAACAGCGCCGGCGTAACCCGGCGCCCCCTTTCACCACCTCGACGCTGCAACAGGAGGCGTCGCGCAAGCTGGGGTTCGGCGCCAGCCGTACCATGCGGGTGGCCCAGCAGTTGTATGAGGGTGTGGAACTGGGTGCCGGCGCGGTGGGCCTGATCACTTACATGCGTACCGATTCGGTCAGCCTTGCCGGCGAGGCGGTGCAGGACATACGCGCCACCATTGCCCAGCGCTATGGTGCCGCCCAGGTGCCTGACAGCCCGCGGATGTTCAAGACCAAGTCGCGCAATGCTCAGGAGGCGCACGAAGCGGTGCGACCGACTTCGGCTTCCCGTGACCCGGAGTCGATAAAATCAGCACTCAGCGCCGACCAGCTCAAGCTCTACAGCCTGGTATGGAAGCGGACACTGGCCTGCCAGATGATCCACGCCACTCTCGACACCGTGGCGGTCGATCTGCTGGCCGGTGATGTCGGTATCTTTCGGGCCACCGGTTCGACGATTCGTGAGCCGGGATTCATGCGTGTCTACCGGGAAGGTCGTGACGAGCCCGGAGCGGGTGCCGATGACGAACGCGTGCTGCCGGCCATGGAACAGGGGGAGCGCGTCAAGCTGGAAGCGATCCGCTGCGAGCAGCATTTTACCGAACCACCGCCCCGGTATACCGAGGCAAGTCTGGTGAAGACCCTGGAGGAGTATGGGATTGGCCGTCCGTCCACCTATGCGTCCATCATTTCGACGCTGCTTTCAAGGGAATACGTGGAGCTCGAAAAGCGGCGTTTTCAGCCCACCGATGTCGGCCGCATCGTCAACGGTTTTCTGACCGGGCATTTTGCACGCTATGTCGACTACGAGTTCACTGCGCGTCTGGAGGATGAGCTGGATGCGGTGTCCCGTGGCGAGGAAGACTGGGTTCCGTTGCTGCGCAGATTCTGGACACCTTTTCGCGAGTTGCTGGAGGAAAAGAGCAAGGTGTCGCGCGAGGAAGTGTCGCAGGCCCGGGTACTCGGCGAGGACCCGGACAGTGGCAAATCGGTATCGGTGCGGATGGGGCGCTACGGACCTTTTGCTCAGATCGGCACCCGCGACGATGAGGACAAACCCAGGTTCGCCGGTTTGTTGCCCGGACAGCGCATGGATGCCATCACGCTCGATGATGCGCTCGCCCTGTTCCGTCTGCCGCGCGAACTGGGTAGCACCCCGGCGGGCGAAACCGTAGTCGCCAACATTGGTCGCTTCGGTCCCTACGTCAAATACGGCGACAAGTTCGTATCCATACCCGATGATGGTGATCCCTATACGATCAGTCTGGAACAGGCGTTGAAGCTGATCGGGGAAAAAAAGGAGGCGGACGCCAACCGTGTCATCAAGACCTTTGAAGGCTCCGGCGTGCAGGTATTGCGCGGTCGCTATGGTCCCTATATCACCGATGGCAAGAAGAATGCCCGCATCCCCAAGGGGCAGAAGCCGGAAGATCTGGAACTTGATATGTGCGAAAAGCTGATCGCCGAGGCGCCTGAAAAGAAAGGGCGCAAACGCCCCGGTGGCAAGGCCGGCGCCCGCAAGCGCTCGCGCGCCGGTTGAATCATGCACGGGAGGTCAATGTGATGACACCATTTGTGGCGGTGCTGATGGGTTCCGATTCGGATCTGCCGGTGATGCAGGCGACCCTGGACGTGTTGTCCGCGCTGGAGGTGAGGTACGAAGTCAAGATCACCTCGGCACACCGCACGCCGCAGGCCACCCACGACTACGTCGGGGATGCCCAACAGCGTGGCTGTGCGGTTTTTGTCGCGGCTGCCGGGCTGGCAGCGCATCTGGCCGGGGCGGTCGCGGGGTTGACCACCCGGCCGGTCATCGGCGTCCCCCTGGATGCCGGTTCTCTGCAGGGACTGGATGCGCTGTTGTCGACCGTGCAGATGCCTGGAGGGATCCCGGTCGCCTGTGTCGCAATTGGCAAGCCGGGGGCCAGGAACGCGGCATACCTGGCGGCCCAGATTCTCGCGCTCGGTGATCCGGGTCTGGCCACACGCGTCGAAGCGGACCGTCGTCGCAATGCCGACAGCGTAGCCCGTAAGGATGCTGAACTGCAGGCGCTACACTCCGGCTGAGAACGCTCCGGGGACGCTGTAACGCCGGGACACCCCAGGGTCTTGCCAACATGACCTATCCGTCGCGCTTCAATCTTCGTCGTTGTGCACGAATGCTGCGCGCCGGCGCTGTCCTGGCCTATCCCACCGAGGCAGTATACGGTTTGGGTTGTGATCCGCTGGCGTCGGCTTCGGTACAGCGCCTGCTGGCACTCAAACACCGATCGGCAGGCAAGGGGCTGATCCTGGTAGCCGCACGTTTTTCCCAGTTGGCAGGCTATCTTGGCCCCGCCCCAGAGCACCTGGTGAGTCGAGCCCTGTCCGGCTGGCCGGGACCCGTGACCTGGCTGTGGCCCGCTTCAGGGTTGACGCCATGGTGGTTGAGCGGTGACAACAGCCGTATCGCGGTTCGGGTCAGCGCTCATCCGGTGGTGGAGGACCTGTGCAACAGCTTCGGCGGCGCACTGGTATCCACCAGCGCCAATCATGCCGGTCGGCCCGGCGCACGCAGCGCACTGGCGGTCAGGGCGCGATTCGGCAAAGCGCTCGATGGCGTGCTGGCCGGTCCCCTGGGAGGTGCAGTCAGGCCTACCGAGATCCGCGACCTGCTCAGTGACCGGGTGCTCAGGGCAGGAGGCGCGGATGCCTGATCTGGTGGCAGTTGCGACCTATCTCAGAGCGTTGCAGGATACTATCTGCAGCGCTCTGGAGGAGACCGATGGCGAGGGTCGTTTCCGGATCGACCGCTGGCAGCGACCCCAGGGTGGCGGGGGGGATAGCCGGGTGTTGGCGGCCGGTGGGTTGTTCGAGCAGGCTGGGGTAAATTTTTCCGACGTGAGCGGCGACTCGCTACCCGCCTCGGCCACTGCGCAAAGACCCCGGCTGGCCGGACGAAGCTACCGTGCCATGGGCGTTTCGCTGGTGATACACCCGCGCCACCCCCTGGTACCCACCGCACACGCGAACGTGCGAGCGTTGGTCGCCGAAAAGGCCGGTGAGAGTCCGATCTGGTGGTTTGGTGGCGGTTTCGACCTGACACCGTGCTACGGCTACGATGAAGATTGCCGGCATTGGCATGAGGTGGCGCGGGATGCCTGCGCGCCGTTGGGTGAGGCGGCCTACTGGCGATACAAGCGGTGGTGCGACGAGTATTTCTACCTGCGGCATCGGCACGAGTGTCGCGGCATCGGCGGGTTGTTTTTCGACGATCTGAACGAGCCCGATTTTGAAACCTGTTTCGCGTTCCAGCGCAGTGTCGGCGATCATTTCCTGAAAGCTTATCTGCCCATCGTCGAGCGCCGCAGGAAGCTGGGTTACGACCAGGCGGCCAGGGATTTCCAGCTCTACCGGCGTGGTCGCTACGTGGAGTTCAATCTGGTTTACGATCGTGGCACATTGTTCGGCCTGCAATCGGGTGGTCGTACAGAATCGATACTTATGTCGCTGCCGCCACTGGTTGCATGGCGCTATGATTGGCAGCCACAGCCCGATACAGCCGAGGCGCATCTGTACCAACGCTATCTTCAACCCCGGAACTGGCTGACGGATGGCGGGTAACATAGCCGCCGCGCTTTGCCCCCTCGCCAATTAACGCGTGCGCCAGTCCGAACGCCGGTCTTGCGCAGCTGTTCAACCTGACGGATTGGTGAACTGGTTGTTGAGTTGCTGTACGTAGTCGTCACACTCGCGTAGCACCTGATCGACAACCTTGCGGCCGCCGCGACCCCAGCCGACCGGTTGCTTGCGAAAGAGGTTTCGAGTCCAGCGTGTGTTGCGCCTGAAGGCGTTGATCAGATCATCGGGCGTGTCGCCGCCCATCTCCTTGTACAGCGCATTGACAATTCTGCGCGCGGCCAGTTTGCGAAAGAAAAAATGGACCCAGACGGCCACCGCTGCGCTTGCCAGGGCAGCAATCAGCACGCCGATTCCACCCCCGGTGACGACAGCCAGCAACTGTCCGGCAAGTTCCGGGTTGGCGATCGCCCCACCTGCAAGGCCGGCCAGCAGTACAGCCGCCAGGATGCCATCGTAGGTCCACACCCGCTTGCGCCACTCGTCGGTCATGCCGCTGATACTGGGCAGGGCACGTTCCAGCAGGTTCTTGGCGGTGTCCTCGAGCGCACCGATGGTGCGGTAGGCGCGCTCGACCTCCACCTGCTGCATGCGGCCGTAGATCTCCTCGAGATCCTGGTCGCGTTTGTTCTGGAATCGCTCCCGCAGGGCTGGATCCTCGATCGGCGCCGCGGCGTCCTCATTGTAGATGCGGTAGAAACGACCTGCGGTGAGCCCGCACGAGGCCAGCGCCCGTTGCCAGGCAGCAACCACTTCCTCAGGGTTGTCCTCTCTCGCGGTGGTGTCGATCTGGTTGAGAATGTAGAGAAACTTGCCCGAGTCGCTGCGGCGGATGGTGTCCGCCACCAAGTGATTCAGGGTATCGCGCATGGCGCCCGGTTCCGGGTGACGAGCATCGAAAAACACCAGCACCAGATCGGATAAGCCAATGATGTGGTTGGTGATACGTAGTGTGGCGTCACGCTGTGCATCGGCGTCGAATCCCGGCGAATCGATGATGATCTTGCCGCGTAGTTGTTCGCTGGGGCTGGTCTTGAGCTGCAGATAGGCATCGATCCGGCGGCCCTCGCCCTCGCTGACCTCCTCGATTTCATGGCTGATCCGATAAAAGGGGAACCGTGGATCGGCATCCAGTGCCACTCCAGGCAGCACCCTGGCCTGCTGTTCATTGCTAAAGCAGACCACCGTAAACCGGTCATCGACCGCCTGGGTCCCGGTGGTTTGCAGACGGACGCCCAGATACTGGTTGATAAAACTGGATTTTCCGGCCGAGAAAGTGCCCAGCACAGCCACCACCGGCCACCACGGGACACGGGTGGAATAGGATTGCTCAACATTGAGCAATCCCATGCGCCGCGCCAGCCGGTCCAGCTTGCGATAGCTCTTGACGACCTGCAGCAGCACCGGGTTTTCCTTTTCCAGGTGTGCTTCGAGGGTACGCAGCCGTTTCTCGATCTGGGTTTCCTGTTTGTTGGCCATGGTTTTCCTGGGAGTCTGTCGGGTTTGGGCGATAGTAGCGAAACTTCTTAATAACCTGGAGCCTTGGCGGTCGCGACATGGGTGTGGGTGGCGCCTTGCGGGTCCGTCAGCGGCAGGAAAGCCACAATCTCGCGGTCACAAGCGCGGGGATTTCTGGACCTGCTCCAAAGATAAGGGTAGATTCAGTATATTACCAAAGCGTGACGGACAGCACAGGGATTGGGGCCATGCGTACTGTCGGGTTGATCCTGGCGACTGTTCTGATGGGAACAGTGAGTGCGGCCTGGTGGCGGAACCTGAATCCTCCCGATTCGGCATATGGGGTGGATTCCAAGGAAACCGGTCAGGTCGACGTGGCGGCGCTGGAGGCGGCGCCCGGGTCGCCGTTGGCGAAGCTTGCGGAACCGGTATCACCCGCTTCGCCAGCACCGGTGGTACAGCCTCCGCTCGCACTGCTGACGCCAGCAGTAACCCCCAGCCTTCCCGTCAGGCCGCGTGAAATTATCGTGCCCGCAACCCCCCAGTCTGGCAATCGGTCGGTGGATGGTGGTGCGCTGCCACCACGGCTACAACAGCAACAGGCTGCGCCAGCGCCTGCTCCGGTCGGTGCCGATACCTCGGCCAGCGATCCGTCTGTGTTTGAACCCCGGATAGCCACCGGGCTGGTCAGCGACCGCGCCGAGATAACGGTGTGGTTCGAACTCGACCAGGCCACCTTGGTGCCGAGCGCGCGTCAACGGCTGATGGAACTGGTGGCGGAGTTGGGCGGCGCCCAGCAAACACTACAGGTCGTGGTTGACGGACATTGTGACGATAGCGGTGGCGATGAGTACAACCAGATCCTGTCGGAAAAGCGTGCGCAAGCAGTGATGACCTTTCTCAACGCCAATGGCGTCAAGGGTAACAAGCAGATCGTACGCGGCTTCGGTGAACGACTGCCGGTCGCCGCCGCACGGGATGAGGTTTCCCGCCGTCGCAATCGGCGCGCGGAGATTCGTATCGACTGGGTACGACGCCAGACCCTCGACACGGCGGGTATGCCGGACGCCAGCCGATGATCGTGGGCAGGCACCGCCGGTGCCTGCCGATATTGGTGATAGCTCTGTGGTGGTCAGCATCGGGATGCAGCGACCGGCAACAACTCACCATCGAGGAACTGCAACGCTCCGGTGAGCTCGTGGTGCTCACCCGCAATGCTCCCACCACCTGGTACCAGGCCCGCGGCGACACTCTGGGCCCCGAGCACGACCTGGTACGCTCTTTTGCAGCCTATCTGGGTGTCAGCCCCCGTTTCCGGGTGCTCGACAGTATCGCGGACATCCTCGAGGCCGTCGATGCCGGACAAGGGCACATTGCGGCGGCTGGATTGACCCGTACCCAGGCTCGCCAGCAGTCACGGACGTTCGGGCCCGACTACCGCTGGGTGGAACAACTGTTGGTGTGTCGGCGTGGTGGTCGGCTGCCGGCCACGGTGGAGGAGATGCCGGGTCTGCGTATCCGTGTCATCGAAGACAGTAGCTATGTCGAAACACTGCGGCGGCTGCGCACCAGGCTGCCCGGTCTGCAGTGGCAGGAAACCCGTGGTCAGGATACCGAGGAACTGCTGGTCGCGGTCTGGAACCGTGAACTGGATTGTACGATCGCCGATTCCAACATCGTGGCCATCAACCGTCGTTACTACCCGGAACTGGAGATTGCCCTTTCCCTGAGTGAGCCCGAGCCGCTGGCCTGGGTGGTAAGTCCGACCTCCTCGGTGTTGTTGCCCTGGCTGCAGGAGTGGATACGCCTCGCCCGCGAGAACGGCAGTCTCAAGGCCCTGGAAGAACGTTATTATGGCTTTATCGATGTGTTCGACTACGTCGATACCAACGTTTTCCGACGCCGTGTGAGTGAACGTCTGCTACCGCTGCGAACGCTGTTCGAGACGGCTGGTGAGGAATACGATCTGCCCTGGACCCTGTTGGCGGGGATGGCTTATCAGGAGTCGCACTGGAATCCACGCGCCCGCAGCCGGACCGGCGTTCGGGGTTTGATGATGCTGACCCGCGCCACGGCTCGCGACATGGGGGTCAGTGATCGTCTTGACCCCGGTCAGAGTATCGATGGTGGTGCCCGTTACCTGCGTCGCTTACTCGATTCCATGCCCGAATCGGTGATCGGGGAAGATCGTTTGTGGATGGCGCTGGCCGCCTACAATCTCGGCCCCGGGCACCTGCGCGATGCCCGGGTACTGGCGGCGGGACTGGGTCATAATCCCGATAGCTGGCCGGAAATGAAGGAAGTGCTGCCGCTGCTGTCGCGAAAGCGACACTACCGGGGACTCAAGTATGGCTATGCCCGTGGCTTCGAAGCGTTGCAGTACGTGCGCCGGGTGCGTGATTTCTACGACCAGTTGGAAGCGCTTGCCGAATCTGCGCAGTCTCTGCGGACGACACTCAACGGCTGGTGATCTTAAGTTCGATACGGCGGTTCTTGCGCATTGCCCCGGGGTCGTCGGCGGTGACGATGGGGTGGTATTCACCCATCCCGACCGCGGCCAGTCGCTGTGGCGGAACCCCTTTGCTGATCAGGTAGTTGACTACGCCAAGTGCGCGATAAACGGATAGTTCCCAGTTGGACCGAAAACGCGAGGTGTGGATCGGGATCCGATCAGTGTGGCCCTGGACCTCGATGATCACCGGCAGGTCGTCGGGAAGCCTGGACTCCACTTGTTTGTAGACCTCCACGAACTTGTCCAGATCATCGCGACCACCGAACGACAGATGCGACTCCCCGGAAGGAAACAACACCTCGGACTGGAACACGAAGCGATCTCCTTCCACCTTGATGTCCGGGTTGTTGGCAAACACTTTCCGCAGTCGACCAAAGAAATCGCTGGAATACTGCTCCAGCTCTTCGACCCGATCGAGCAGCCGGCGTTTGATCAGGGCATCCATTTCCGCGATCCGGTCCTGTTGGGTGGCGATTTGGGCGTCGCGTTCGGCCAGTTGACTGCCGAGATCCTGTTGCTGGCGTGCTGCGGCATCGAGTTCCGCTGCGCTACGGGACAGCTCGTCCCGCCCGGCTGCAACATCCTGGCGCGCGCCGTACAGCGCCTGGTTGAGTCGCTCCAGCTTGAACCCGAGATCAGCGATCCGTGCCTCCAGAAGCGCGAGCCGGCGGGCGCTGAGTTGCGATTCCCGGGAGGCTGCGTCGCGCTCCTGACTGGCGCGATTGAACGCCACCGTGGCATCATCCAGGCGGGTTTCGAGTTGCGTCTTGTCGTCGGTCGTGATCGCCAGTTGCTGCTCGAGGTTCTCGCGGACGCCCAGCGCTGCGACCAGATCCTGCTCCATGCCCAGCAGTGACTGCCCTTTGAGGGCCAGATCCTCCTCGAGAGTACCCAATCGCTCCTGCAGGCGCTGGTTTTCATCGCGGGAATCACCCACCACTTTTTCGAGGCCGTCGATGATACGGGCGAGCTGGTCGATCGCGGTGTCCTTGCCGGACAGCTCCCTGCCGATCAATACCTCCCCGATCACGAAAATGGTGATCAGAAATACCAGCACAACCACCAAGCCGCCCAACACGTCGGTAAACGCCGGCCAGACGTTGTAGGTACCGAAGGCCTCGGTCCTGCGGCGCATCGATCAGGGCTCCCTGGACAAGGTTCGGGTGAGCACGCGGATATCGTTGCTGAGTGTGGTACTGCGATCCCGCTCGACGCTCTCCAGAGTGGCGCGCAGTGATTCGATGCGCTCGCCGAGCGACGCCAGCTGTTCACTGACGCGGGTGTTGCCGGTGTCGGTCTGCAGCAAGCGCTCAAGTGCACTGGCGATGGCGTCCATGCGCTCCGCGGTATTGCCCAGCAGCGCCGTGACATAGGCCGGCGTCGCTGGCTGGGTTTGGGTCGAAGGCTGGCTGCTGTGTTGCCACAGGGGCATCAGGTCGCTGACCACCAGGGTTTCCAGGCTGGCGTGCAGATTGTTCTGGGCATGAAACAGCTGCAGTTCCAGGAAGGCCAGGACCAGCGAAGCAAGCAGACCGAGCAAGGAGGAGGAGAATGCGATTGCCATACCGTCCAGGGGGCGCGCCAGCCTCTCCTGGAGGCCGATCAGCAATGCTACGGTGTCGACTTCCGCACCGGTCGACAGGTTACCGAGTACGTCGCGAACGCCACCGATGGTCACCAGCAGGCCGTAGAATGTGCCGATTAGCCCCAGCAGGACCAGCGCACCGGTCAGGTAGCGAACCAGTGCCCGGCGGTCCTCGGCATGCACGGCCACCGAATCGAGCATGTAGGGTAGGGTCGCACTGGCTTCGCCCTGGCTGAGTATGCGGTGCACGGTGCGCAGGAAATCGCCGACCCCGCTTTGTGACGGTCCCAGCAGAATCTCGTTGACGTGGCTGAGCTGTTTGTTGCCGGCTTGTACTTCCCGGACCAGTGCGGTGGCGTGGCCGGCGGCCCGGGACACCCGTAGCACGTTGATCAGGGCGATCAGCGTGTAGAGGATGCCGAATGCCAAGACGCCGATTATGGCGCCGTTGAACAGCGGGTTGCTGGCAAACCCTTCGATCAATCTGACGCGGGTGAACCAGGCGATTCCAGCAAGCAGGATGAGAAACAGCAGCGAACGAACGAGATAACGCAGATCGCCGCTGCCGGTACTGTCGTGTCGTGACGCTCCCAACATTTATGCGTGCTCCTGGCCGAGAAGTCTGACCTCGATTATTGGTTGTTCCACCCCCGCAAGCCCATCGGAATCCCGGCTGATCTCGCAGCAAGCCCGGACCCGGGCAGATTCTCCGATCCCTGTTCGTCAAATGGCCGTGGCCATGCTCCCCAAACGATCGAAAATCTGCCCTGACCGTTCTTGCCCCGCTACGATCGCCCAAACTCGACAGGCTCCAGGGTCGCCACCCGGTACGTGCCGATGGCGAATGTCATTGTAAACGACCGCGGCGCGGATGACATGCAAGGTGTCTGCCTGATCGATGCCTGCTATGCTGCTGCTCCGACCTTGGGAGACTGTCCGAGAATAGCGGTTGTGGCGAGGGCGAGCTTGATCGAGTCAGATTTTTCGATCATTTGCGGCAAATAGCGGTACTAACTATCGTTGCGCTATTTGACCAAAAGGATCGGGGAATAGGGCCGAACAATCTGGTCCCCAGTAGATCAACCTGTTCGCGGACAGCCTTCCAGCCGCGGGTTGTCTTGCAACTTTCCGGGAAACAGGCAGCATGTCCAAACGACTGGACGGTGCGCGAGTACTGATATACAGCCACGACAGCTTCGGCCTTGGCCATCTGCGCCGCTGCCGGACGATCGCCCATTCGCTGGTCGACCAGTACAAAGGGTTGACGGTACTGATCCTGTCCGGTTCGCCGATCATCGGCAGCTTCGATTTCCGCGCCCGCGTGGACTTCGTGCGAGTACCGGGCGTGGTTAAACTGCACAACGGTGAGTACACCTCGCTGGGGCTGCATATCGACCTCGAGCAAACGCTGGCGATTCGCGCATCGATCATTCAACACACCGCAGCGATGTTTGAACCCGATCTGTTTCTGGTCGACAAGGAGCCGTTGGGTTTGAAGGGTGAGGTCGAGGACACGCTGCGGTTGATGAAGCAGCGTGGCACTGCCTGTGTACTCGGGCTCAGGGACGTCATGGACGATGCCCTGAAACTGCGCCAGGAGTGGCGGCGCAAGCGAGTACTACCGGCATTGGACAGATACTACGATGAGATCTGGGTGTTTGGGCTGGCCAGTATCTCGGACCCGCTGGCTGGGCAGGGCGTCAGCAAGGCGGTGCGTGAAAAGGTGCTGTACACGGGGTATCTGCCACGGGCCGTACCCGATGCCAGTGATCTGGTGCTGGGCAGCCTGCCGGAGCAACCCTACTTGTTGGTGACGGCTGGCGGTGGCGGCGATGGTGCGGACATGATCGACTGGGTACTCAGCGCCTATGAGAACTGCAACGATCTGCCATGGCCGGTGCTGGTGGTGTTGGGACCTTTTATGCCGCCTGCTGTACAAAAGCAGTTTCAGGCTCGCGCGGAAAAGCTGTCGCAGGTACAGATGCTGACCTTCGAGGCTCATCTGGAGGTGCTGATGGACCGGGCCGCGGGGGTCGTGGCGATGGGTGGTTACAACACCTTCTGCGAAATTCTGTCGATGGACAAGAAGGCGCTGCTGGTGCCTCGCTCGGTGCCCCGCCGCGAGCAGGTCATACGGGGTCGGCGCGCCGAGGCGCTGGGTCTGGTGGGGGTGCTGGACGATCGCTGCGGCCGGGATCCCGCAGCCATGATAGAGGCTCTGCATCGACTACCCGATCAGCAACCGCCATCGCAGGCCCGTATCACCGGATTGATGGACGGACTCGATACGGTCAATCGGCGGGTCGCTGAACTGCTGGCGGGACCGTCGCAGACCCGGTTCAGAGTGGTTTAACATCCGCTCGCGCGGTGTGGGACGCGAACATGAGCCCGAGGGTGCTCTTTTACGTTCAGCATCTGCTCGGCGTTGGCCATGTCATGCGCGCCGCGGCGTTGTGCAGCGCCATGGTTCGGCAAGGTCTGGTGGTCGAGGTGGCTTATGGCGGGCTACCGGTCCCCGGTGCCGATTTCGGTGCCGCCAGAATTCTGAGACTGCCGCCCCTGCGCGCCGCGGACAGTGGTTTCAGTAGTCTGGTGGATGCGCAAGGAAGCGCGGTGGACACCGCTTATCTGCACAGGCGTCGCGACATCCTGGTCGGGCGCCTAGGCGCCTTTCAGCCCGATATCGTGTTGATCGAAACGTTCCCCTTTGGCCGCCGTCAGATGCGCTTTGAATTGGCGCCCTTGTTGCGGGCCTGCATCGCGTTCAAGCCGCGTCCACTGGTGGTCAGTTCGATTCGCGACATCGTGCAGCGGCGACCCCCGCAGCGGGTGGCTGAAACCGTGGCGATCCTGAAGCAGAGCTTCGATCATGTACTGGTGCATGGTGATCCGGCACTGCTGGAGTTCGGCAAATCGTTCCCGGCCGCGGCGGAAATTGCGGGCATGCTCGAATACACGGGCTACGTGGCGCGTCAGTCGGCTTCCTGCACCGGGGGGGATGAGGCTGAGATCCTGGTGTCGGTGGGCGGTGGGGCGGTGGG
>CBDVAK010000018.1:0-22074 GCA_965371945.1 uncultured Candidatus Competibacteraceae bacterium | reverse complement strand
ACATGCCGGGGGGCGCCGTGAATACATCCGTGTAGGCTTGACGGCGGCGTCTTTGCCGCCGACACCCCCAGCATGTGCCACCCAGACCTCGGCTCCACGTCCGGCGGGTTACACCCTGTGTTTACAGCGTGCAGGGGACCGGGGGTTGATGTCGCGGTGTCTGAATATTAGAATTCCCTAATATAATAGTCAGGAATTCATACGATGTGTGCAAACAGGAACTCTCGCGCGACCCTGATCGGGGCCCTGTTGCTGTGGATCGTGTCGGTAGATATCGCCTGGAGCGCCGGGCAACTGGTGATGAGTCCGGTCCGATTGGACTCCATGGTGCGGGAATACGTGGCCGATGGTCTGGTCGAGGCAGTCTACCAGAGCACTGTATCGGCGCAGACCGGCGGCCGGGTACGGTCACTGCTGGTCGACGTCAACGACTATGTGGTGAAGGGCGAAGTGATTCTGGAACTCCAGGATACCGAACAAAGGGCCGCGTTGGCGCGTGCCCGGGCAGGATTGGTCGAGGCCGGTGCGATGCTGGATCGGAGCCGGGCCGACGTCGGACGCATGCGCGAGGTGTTTCGCAAGAAGGTGGTCTCACAGGCGGACATGGATGCCTCGGAGGCGGGTTTTACCTCTGCCCGGGCCCGGCTTGACGCTGCTCAGGCGGAACTCGACCGCGCCAGCGAGCAGCTTTCCTACACAGTGGTGCATGCCCCCTATAGCGGCATCGTGCTTGGGCGCCACGTCGAGGTTGGTGAGACGGTACAACCCGGTACACCGTTGCTGACCGGTTTGTCGCTGGAGCAATTGAGGGTGGTCGCCGAGGTACCGCAGAACCGCATCGTGGCGGTGCGCGAACACCGCCAGGCCACGGTGATGCTCTACGACAAGCCTGTGTCGGCCGCGAGGTTGACGTTCTTCCCCTATGCTGACCCGGCCACCAGCACCTTCAAGGTGCGTGTCCATCTTCCGCCCGGGATCGAAGGGATTTTTCCCGGCATGATCGTCAAGACCGCTTTCGTGGTAGGTGACGAATTCAGGTTGATGGTGCCCGCGAGCGCCGTGGCCCGGCGCGGCGAAGTCACGGCCTGTTACGTGGTCGATACCGCGGGCCGGGTGTGGTTCAGACAGATCCGGGTCGGTCGTCGTTCTGACAACGGTATCGAAGTGCTGGCCGGGCTCGACCAAGGTGAACAGGTGGCGCTCGATCCGATCGCGGCAGGAATTCTCCTGAGGGACCAGCGCAAGGTCACAGGGAACGATGGATGAGCACGCAGAAGCTCGGCATCGCGGGTCGAGTGGCTCAGAGGTTCCTGCTCTCTGAGATCACGCCGTTGCTGGCTTTGGTCGGCCTGTTGATGGGTGTGTTCGCGGTTGCGGTGACGCCGCGGGAAGAGGAACCGCAGATCGATGTGACTTTCGCCAACGTGTTCATACCTTTTCCCGGTGCCACCGCGGCGGAGGTGGAGCGGTTGGTCAGTACGCCGGCCGAGCAGGTGTTGTCCGAGATCACCGGCATCGATCACGTCTACTCGGTGTCGAGGCCGGGCATGGCGGTGCTGACCGTGCAGTATCTGGTTGGCGAGGACCGTACCGACGCCATTGTAAGACTCTACAACAAGATCTTTTCCAACCAGGACTGGTTGCCGCCGAATCTGGGCGTGGGTACGCCTATCATCAAACCCAAGGGTATCGACGATGTCCCCATCGTGGCGCTGACCTTGTGGACCGAGGATCCGGAGCGGGGCGGTTTCGATCTGGCCAAGGTGGCGCACGCCATCGAAGCCGAGCTGAAACGAGTACCCGGTACCCGTGACGTCTACACCATCGGTGCCCCGGATCGGGTGGTGCAGGTAACCCTGGATCCGGTTCGCATGGCCGGATTCGGGATTTCGGTCGATGACCTTCGCAACAGCCTGCGGGCAGCCAACAGTTCGCTTGATGCCGGCAACGCCGTGCGCAATAACATTCAGATCCCGGTTCAGGCGGGCACCTTCCTGGCCAGTCCGGAAGAGGTATCCGCCCTGGTGGTGGGTCTGCACAATGGCGCCCCGGTCTATCTTGCCGATGTCGCCAATGTCAGCCTGGGACCCGATGTTCCTGAGACCTATGTCTGGCTGGGCACCGGGCCGGCGGCCGCGGACAAGGGCATCGAGGTACGGGGAGAGTTCCCGGCGGTTACCGTGGCGGTGGCCAAGAAGCCTGGTGAGAACGCGGTCCGGATCGCGCGGCGGATCGAGGAACGGGTCGAGCAACTCAAGGGTATTTTTATTCCTGATGGCGTCAACGTGACCGTAACCCGGGACTACGGATTGACCGCCAACGACAAGGCCCAAACGCTGATCGGCAAGCTCATCTTTGCGACCTCGTTTGTGATCCTGTTGGTATGGCTGGCGCTGGGCTGGCGCGAGGCGATCATCGTCGGTGTGGCTGTAGTGGTAACGCTGGTGATCACCCTGTTCGCTTCCTGGGCCTGGGGTTTTACCCTCAACCGGGTATCGCTGTTCGCGCTGATTTTTTCGATCGGTATTCTGGTCGACGATGCCATCGTGGTGGTCGAGAATATCCATCGCCACATGGCGATGGGTGATCGCTCGCTGGTAGAGGCGATCCCGATCGCAGTCGACGAAGTCGGGGGTCCGACCATCCTTGCCACCTTTACCGTGATAGCGGCATTGCTGCCGATGGCTTTCGTGACCGGTTTGATGGGGCCCTACATGAGCCCTATCCCCATCAACGCCAGTATGGGTATGCTGATCTCGCTGGTGGTCGCTTTTGTGCTGACCCCGTGGCTCAGCTACAAGATGCTTGGCAAGGTGGCCGAGCGCCACGCCGCCGGTGATCAGCACGGCGAGGGTGTCAATCTCCGGCTGGAAAGTTTTTTTCGTGCTTTGCTGCTGCCTTTCTTGCGTGGACGCAAGGGGATTCCCTGGCGTTTCATGCTCGGGGTGGTGATGGTCACGCTGATCGGTGGGTCGATCAGCCTGGCGTATTTTCAGCTGGTGGTGATGAAAATGCTGCCGTTTGACAACAAGTCGGAGTTTCAGGTGGTGGTCGACATGCCCGAGGGCACGCCGGTGGAGCAGACCGCGCGGGTGTTGTCCGAGCTTGGCGGGTACCTTGCCACGGTTCCCGAGGTAACCGATTACCAAGCTTACGCGGGTACCGCCGCACCAATCAATTTCAATGGCCTGGTGCGGCAGTACTATTTGCGCGAGGGCGCCGTTTTCGGTGATCTGCAGGTCAATCTCACCGACCGGAAACACCGTGACCGGAACAGTCACGAGATCGCATCCTCGGTGCGTGAACCGCTGCAGGTGATCGGGGCAAGGCTCAACGCCAACGTCAAGATCGTCGAAGTACCACCCGGACCGCCGGTGATGTCACCGCTGGTGGCGGAGGTGTACGGGCTCGACTACGATGGCCAGATCGCAGTGGCCCGGCAGTTGCGCCGGGTGTTCGAGTCCACACCCGATATCGTCGACGTCGACGACTCGGTGGAGGCATCCGCGCATCGCTATGTGATTCATGTCGATCGCCAGCGGGCCAGCGAACTGGGAATATCGCAGCGGACGGTGGTGGCGGCACTGGCCACCGTGCTGGGAGGCGAGGATGTGACCTATCTTTTCGGGATGCACGCCAAGTACGCGGTACCGGTACGGCTTGAGTTCGCTCCTGCGGACCGCGCCGACCCCGAGCGTTTCACGGCGCTCAAGGTGCGGGGTGGATCCGGCGATGAGGTGCCGTTGTCGGAAATCGTCCACGTTGAAACCCGCCCGTTGGAGAAGACCATTTATCACAAGAACCTCCTGCCGGTGGTATTTGTTACCGGAGACATGGCAGGCAAGCTCGACAGCCCGCTGTACGGCATGTACGAAATTGCCGCGCGGCTCGAGGAAACCGGGCTCGATCATGGCGGATCCATCGAGCAGTACCTCATCGACCCGCCCGAGGATCCCTATGCTTACAGCATCAAATGGGACGGCGAGTGGCAGATCACCTACGAGACATTTCGTGACATGGGGATCGCTTACTCGATCGGCCTGGCGATGATCTATCTGCTGGTGGTGGCGCAGTTTCGTTCTTACCTGGTGCCATTGATCATCATGGCGCCGATCCCGTTGACGATCATCGGGGTGATGCCCGGACACGCGTTGCTGCAGGCCCAGTTTACCGCGACCTCGATGATCGGCATGATTGCGCTGGCCGGTATCATCGTGCGTAACTCGATACTGCTGGTCGACTTCATCAACCAGCAGGTGGCCGAGGGGATGGCCTTCCAGGTCGCGGTCATCCGTGCGGGTGCGGTGCGCGCCAAGCCGATCGTGTTGACCGGGCTGGCGGCCATGCTGGGAGCGTTATTCATCCTCGACGATCCGATCTTTCGAGGTCTGGCGATCTCGTTGATTTTCGGCTTGCTCGTTTCCACCGTGCTGACACTGCTGGTGATACCGGTCATGTACTACGCTGCCATGCGGCGCCGGCTGGAGCCTGCCGAATGATGCCCGACAGGCGCCGCGGCTGGTGACCGAAACCACGCAACAGTCCGATTTTCACCGTCTGAATCCGGATGCGGTGCTGGCCGCGGTGGAAGATGCGGGGGTTCCCTGTGACGGGCGCCTGCTGGCCCTCAACAGCTACGAGAACCGGGTCTACCAGGTGGGGTTGGAAGACCAGGGCTTCGTGATCGCGAAGTTCTATCGCCCGCGGCGCTGGAGTGACCAACAGATCATCGAAGAGCATGACTTTTCGCTGCAACTGGCGGAAGCCGAAATCCCGGTCGTTGCACCGCTCGCCGATTCCGCCGGCAGGACCCTGAGAAATCGTCTGGGCTATCGTTTCGCGCTATACCCGCGCCGTGGCGGTCGCTGGCCGGAACTCGATGACGATGACACTCTGCGCTGGCTGGGGCGTCTGCTGGGTCGCATGCATGCGCTCGGCCGTGTACAGCCGTTCCGGTATCGGCCGCGGATAGACGTCGACTCGCTTGGCGGACAGGCCCGCAACTGGCTGCTGGAGCACGATGTCCTGCCGGCGGATCTGCGACCCGCGTGGGACAGCGTGAGTCGCGATTTGTTGTCAAAGACGGCGGACGCGTTCGCCAGGATCGGCACTTATACCGAGCTGCGTCTCCACGGCGACTGCCATCCCGGCAATATCCTGTGGACTGACGAGGGCCCACATTTCGTCGATCTCGATGACTGCCGCACTGGACCCGCCATCCAGGATCTTTGGATGCTGCTGTCCGGAGAGCGAGCGGAGCAGGCCGGACAATTAGGGGTGTTGCTGGAGGGGTACAGCCAGTTCAGCGATTTCGACCCGCGTGAACTGCACCTGCTGGAACCGCTGCGCGCCCTGCGGCTGCTCAATTATTCCGCCTGGATCGCGCGGCGCTGGCAGGATCCGGCATTCCCGCTGGCGTTTCCGTGGTTTGCTGAGCCGCGCTACTGGGAGCAGCAGATTCTGTCATTGCGCGAGCAGATGGCGGTGCTCGATGAGCCGCCATTGCCAGTCTGATCCGGCTCACAGAGCACCCGTTAGGGGAATGGCGGAACCGTCGGTTCGGTGCCTTCGACCTCGGCTTCCGGGTGGTGGGTGGTAACCAGATCAGTAATTTCCTCCACCCGGTCTTTGGGGATATCGATGAGCATCAACAGCTCACCGGCCTCGATTGCCTCCTCGAAACGGGACAGTCGTGAATTTGGGGCCGAAATACCGATCATGCTCGATATCCAGGCACCGACACCGGCGCCGATCAGGCTGGATCCCAGGATTGCACCACCGGCGATCACCAGGCCACCGGGCAGGATCAGTGCCGCCAGCCCGGCAACCATCCCCGCCGCACCTCCGACCGCCAGACCGCGTTCGATGGCGGGCACCAGATCGCTTTTCTGCAACAGACTTGCTTCGGGAATATTCTCGCGGGCCAGACTCTCATGGTCTTTGGCGATGACATGGATATGGCGCTCCTCCACTCGTGCCAGCAGCAATTCATCCACGATCTGCTTGGCGCTGGTTGCGTTGGGTAGCAGAAAGTAAAGGCGTCTCATGAATGATCTCCTGTAGTCTGGTTCCGGGGCAGCGGGCCCAGGCGCCGTTGGCGGCTGCCTGCAGTACTGTGGCCGCCAAAGCGGGGAGTCGAACAGTGGCACCGATGAGATTGCGAATCAACAGTTGACCAAGGCGGTTTTCCGCCAATCGCTGGTGAGCGGACCACACCGATAACCTACGCGGCTGGTGCCCGCCGGGATTCGAAATCGTGAGCCGGCGATGACTTTTACCGCGCCGAATACCAATGTGCCGTGGGTATATACTACGGCGGTGCACCTGTTGCAGGATGGAGTCATGCCCGCCGACGCCGTTACCCGAAAAGCGCTGCTGAGGCATTGGCAACGGCTGGCTGAAACCGACCGCGCTACCCTGTTGAGTTTTGCGGAGTTCCTCGCGGCTCGCGCCGATCCGGTGGAGTTCGTTGTCGCGCAACCGCAGCACGAACCGCGACCCGGTGAGGAAACTGTGGTGGGCGCCGTCAAGCGTTTGTCGCGGGTTTACCACATGGTCGACCGCTCCAGGATGCTGGGCGAGACATCGGCGCTCATGAGTCAGCACATCATTGAGGGGCGTGATGCCGCGGAAATCATCGACGAACTGGAGCGCGCCTTCGAGCGTCACTACCAGGTTCTTGTGCAGAGCCGTTGATCCGGGCGCGGTACGATTCTGATATGCTGCCGGCGGAATTCGGAAACTGGTGTACCTGCCCTATGTCCGTAGCCCGCGACCGGTCGGGATGGATCGGGTCCTTCGTGCCGGGTGTGCGATGAACATTATCACTGACTGGTTTCAGGAAACATTCGCCGACCGTCAGACCGTGATTCTGGCGGTATTGCTGGTGGTCGGCACTGTCCTCGTGATCTCCATGGGCCAGATGCTGGCGCCGGTGATCGCAGGGGGCATCATCGCCTATCTGCTGGAAGGCCTGGTCCGGCTGCTGCAACGCCAGGGGTTGCCGCGCCTGCTGGCAGTGATCGTGGTTTTTTCATTGTTTACGACCTTCGTGGTCGTCGGGCTGTTCGGTCTTGCACCACAATTGTCGCGGCAGCTCACCCAACTGCTACAGCAGTTTCCGGTGATGCTCGGCAAGGGGCAGGATCTGCTCATGCAACTGCCCGAAAAATACCCGCGTCTGGTCAACGAAGAGCAGATCTCCGACATCATTATCAACGTGCGGCTGGAGATCGCCCGAATCACCCAGAATCTGCTGTCCTGGTCGCTGTCTTCGGTGGTGGGGGTGATGACGGTACTGGTATATCTGATCCTGGTGCCGTTGTTGGCGTTTTTCTTTCTCAAGGACAAGGACCGGATCCTCAACTGGTTCCATTCTTTTCTGTTGCCGAACGACTATAGCCTCGCTACCCAGGTGTGGCGGGAAGTGGATCTGCAGATCGGCAACTATGTGCGTGGCAAGTTTTTCGAGATCCTGGTTGTGTGGGCGGTGAGTTTTGCCACCTTCGCCTATCTGGGTTTGCAGTTCGCCATGCTGCTGGGCCTGATGGTGGGGTTGTCGGTGATCGTGCCCTATATCGGTGCAGCTGTGGCGACTTTTCCGGTGGCGGTGATCGCCTTGTCGCAATGGGGCTGGGGCCCAGATTTCTTCTGGTTGATCGGCGCCTATGCGGTGATTCAGGCGCTCGATGGCAATGTCCTGGTGCCGTTGTTGTTTTCCGAGGCAGTGGACCTGCACCCGATCGCCATCATCGTAGCGGTACTGGCATTCGGAGGCATCTGGGGCTTTTGGGGAGTGTTCTTCGCCATACCGCTCGCGACCCTGGTGCAGGCGGTGCTCAAGGCCTGGCCAAGAGGCCAGGTTCGTTCACCGGAGGCGTCCGCTGCCGCGCCATCGGCGATGCCTGCAAACGACAGTTCCGATCAGGCCGCATGAAGCGATCCGGCGCAGCGCCAGCCGGTTCCGTAGCGGTGCCACCGGGTGAAGATGCTCCGAAGCCGATCCCCGCGAGTTTTCCGGCCACTACACCGGAAGCTCCGTACTATGCGGTGATTTTCTCTTCGCTGCAGGGGGCTGATCTGAAGGATTACCATCAAACTGCGGAGCGTATGCTGGAACTGGCAGCCATCCAGCCCGGGTACCTGGGTGTCGAGTCGGTGAAGGAGGGTGTCGCGGGTATCACCGTTTCCTACTGGCGAGACCTGGACGCGATCAGTGACTGGAAACGCAATGCCGAACACCAGTTGGCACAACAACGGGGCAGAGAGGACTGGTACCTGCGCTATCGCGTTCGTGTCTGTCGGGTGGAGCGCGTCTATGGGCTGGACTGAAGGCGCCCGACCGGGAGGGCGCCGGCAGCGACCCCGGATCACAGCGAATGCCGCCCGCCTGTTGCTGGCGGTCACCCTGGCCACCCTGGCCGCGTGCGCGTCCACGGTCACCGCGACAGATCCCCTGCCGTCCTGGAACCAGGGTGAGGCCAGACAGCGTATCGAGTCTTTCGTGCGTCGCGTCAGCAATGCCGGCGGACCGGGGTATGTACCTCCCGGGGAGCGGGTCGCCGTGTTCGACAACGACGGCACGCTGCTGGTGGAAAAACCGCTACCGGTGCAACTGGCTTTCGGCGTCGAATTGATGCGGGAGCGCGCCGAGCGGCAACCCGCACTGCGCGACCGGATGCCGTACAAGGCGGCCTGGGAAGGTGACCTGGTGGCGCTCAAGAAGGCCTCATACGCCACTTTGCACCAGGCGCTGCTGGACACCGAGGCCGGCATGGATCTGCGGGAATTCCGCGAGCGAGCCGAGGCGTTCCTGACTGACAGCCGCCACCCCGAATTGCAGCGACCCTGGACCGCGCTGGTCTACCAGCCGATGCGCGAACTGGTCGACTATTTGCGCGCCCACGATTTCAGCATTTTCCTGGTATCCGGTGGTGGCACCGATTTTATCCGCGGCTATGCGCTCGAGACCTATGGGGTGTCGCCCGCCCGGGTGATCGGTACCACGGTCGGGTACCGCCCCGAAATGGCAGGGCCGGTCATGCAGATCATCCGCAAGCCCGCTATCCAGCAGCCGCTCAACCTCGGCCCCGGCAAGGTGGTGAACCTGCGCCGGCATATCGGACAGCGTCCGATCCTGGCGGTGGGTAACTCCGACGGGGATCTGGAAATGCTGCTGTATGTTCGCGACCCCCGACGTCCGTCCATGGGCGTGCTATTGCGTCACGATGACGCGGACCGGGCCTATGCTTATGACAGCAGGGCACAACGCATACAGGCACGGGCGCCCGCTGAAGACTGGGTGATGGTCAGCATGAAGAGGGATTTCAAGACCGTGTTCGCCACACCCTAGGGTAGCCGGCCGCCACGCCCGGCGAGTGTCCTACAACTGCTCCGAAGCGTATTCCGCCAGCCGCGAACGTTCCCCTCTCAACAAGGTGATATGGGCGCCGTGTTGCCATCCCTTGAAGCGGTCGACGACATAGGTCAGACCGGAGGTGGTCTCGGAAAGATAGGGGGTATCGATCTGGCCAATGTTACCCATACAGACGATCTTGGAACCCGGTCCGGCTCGGGTGATCAGTGTTTTCATCTGCTTTGAGGTCAGGTTTTGTGCTTCGTCGAGGATGATGTAGCGACCCAGGAAGGTCCGGCCACGCATGAAGTTGAGCGAGCGGATTTTGATGCGGCTGCTGAGCAGATCATTGGTCGCGGCGCGTGCCCAACTGCCGGTGGTTTCGGTCGGCGGGCCGCTCAACACTTCCAGGTTGTCCATCAGCGCACCCATCCAGGGAGTCATCTTCTCTTCCTCGGTACCGGGCAAAAAACCGATATCCTCACCCACGGGTACTGTCACCCGGGTCATGATGATTTCTGTGTAGCGGTTGGATTCCAGCGTCTGGGATAGACCGGCGGCCAGGGTCAGCAGGGTCTTGCCGGTGCCGGCGGTCCCCATCAGGGTGACGAAATCCACGTCCGGGTCGAGCAGCAGGTTGAGTGCGAAGTTCTGTTCCCGGTTGCGCGCCCGGATACCCCAGACACCACGATTGGCGGCACGGTAGTCGGTTAGCGGTTCGATGATGGCGCTATCGTCCTCGATGCGGCGCACCTGCGCCTCGAAAGCCGGCTCGCCCTCCAGGTGCAGACAAAGGTTGGGGTACCAGTCCGCGACGTCGGGCCCGGTAAGCCGATAATAGGTGCGCCCCTGCTCCTGCCACGACTCCATCTGAGTGCTGTGTCGATCCCAGAAATCCGCATCGAGATCACTGACGCCGGTATGCAGCAAGGTGACATCGTCCAGAGCCTGGTCGTTGTGATAATCCTCGGAGGCGATACCCAGAATGGTTGCCTTGATGCGCAGGTTGATGTCCTTCGACACCAGGGTGGTGTCGCAGTCACTACGTTCCTGCTGCAGCGCCATGACGGTACCCAGGATCTGGTTGTCCAGATTGCTGCCCGGCAGCGCCTCGGGCAGTGTCGAGGACATCAGTCGGGTCTGAAAGTACAGCCGACCGGCCGGCGACGGATCGCCTGCTGCATTGCGAGGGGCTGGCAGCGCGATACCGTCCTGGATCTGGTCGTGGCTGCGCCCGCTGATCAGATCGTCCAAGAAGCGGCTCGCCTGGCGTGCATTGCGCGCGACCTCTGAAAGGCCTTTCTTGCCCCGGTCCAACTCTTCCAGCACCACCATGGGCAGATAGATATCGTGCTCTTTGAACCGGAACAGTGCACTGGGATCATGCATCAGGACATTGGTGTCGAGCACGAACAGTTGCGCGCGGTCGTGGCTGCGCCTGATCATCAGTGTGCCCCTGGGAGACTGAGGGTGTGGCTACGGGCGAACCGCGACGGGCCCACAATGGTCACCGCGGGCGAAGGTGCATCGTAGTGCAAGAAGTCGGTCAGCCCTTGACCGGTTCCAGCACCGCGTCCACGTTGAGCTGGTCGCAGCGTTCGAAAAACTCCTCGCGCAGCCCGGCCAGCGAGACATCGGCGGGAATTCCCAGAGTCAAAGACACCGAGAACATCGGTGCACCGGTCTGCGCAGCCTCATAACTGTGCGTCACCATCTCCAGCAGCTTGATCTCGTGCTGACGGAAGAACTCACTGAGTCGTGGCAGTATCTCGGGATGGTTGAGCCCGACCACCTCGGCCAGATAAGGAAGCAGATCGGGGTGTCGTGGCAGTTCCGAGATGCGTCGCATGGTAATGGCCGCACCCAGCGTTTTTTCCAGCTTGCCAAGTGCAGTTTCCAGCCTTGCCAGGTTGTTCCATTCGCCGCGTGCGGTCAGCAGCAACACTGCGTCGCCAGCCACCACGCCCATCCGGCTGTCGGCCATCTCGCAACTGCTGTTGAGTACAGCGTTCGCCAGCCGTTCCACCAGCTCGGGGTGTTCTTTGCAAACGACCGATATGATCAGGATGTTGGGCATGGCGGGAATCGTTGAAAGGCTGCCAGAGTGTACCGCTTCGCTGCCTCGCTGCAAACCGCCCCGAAGCTTGTTTTCATGGGGTCGCGCACGTACCATGCCACCCACCGGGCGCCAGGGTCCGGTGGTGCGAATCACCTGAATTCATTAGATGCCGACCCGCACCGGGCTCATCTCGGGAGTATTGATGTTTCACGGTAGCATCGTGGCACTGGTCACCCCCATGACCGTGGCTGGGGATCTGGATCTGGAGGCTCTGGAGCGTCTGGTCGAGTTCCACGTCACTCAGGGCACAGACGCCATTGTCTCGGTAGGCACGACCGGGGAGTCGGCGACTCTCGACCCCGGGGAGCATTGCCTGGTCATGCGCCAGACCGTGGATTTTGCGCGCGGTCGTCTGCCGGTGATCGGCGGTACCGGTGCCAATTCCACCACCGAAGCCATCCATTTGACCCGCTGCGCGCTGGAAGGCGGAGTGGATGCCTGTCTGCTGGTGACACCTTATTACAACAAGCCACCTCAGGAAGGCCTCTATCAGCATTTTCGTGCGGTCGCCGAAGCGGTGCCGATTCCGCAACTGTTGTACAACGTACCGGGCCGTACCGCCTGTGATCTGCTGCCGGAGACAGTGGCACGCCTCGCCGACATACCCAATATCGTCGGGATCAAGGAAGCCAGCAGTCTTGATCGCTGTCGCGAACTGATCGAGTGTTGCGGTGACCGCATGGATGTGCTTTGCGGCGAGGACCACATCGCGCGCGAAGCGGTGCAGGCCGGTGGCAAGGGTGTGATCTCGGTGACCGCCAACGTGGCGCCCGCCGCCATGCACGAGATGATGGCCGCAGCTTTGTCCGGTGACTCGGCGCGCGCCGGCGCGGTGGACGAGCAGCTGAGTTCCCTGCACCAGGCCCTGTTCGTCGAGGCCAACCCCATTCCGGTGAAATGGGCGGTCAGCGAGCTGGGGTTGATGGCCGCCGGGATCAGGCTGCCGCTGATTCCACTGGACCCGCGTCACCACCAGCAGGTGCGCGCAGCAATGCGCCAGGCCGGCATTGTCGACAGCGATTCCTGAGCCATGACACCACCAGTCTATCGGATCACCATGCGGGTAGTGGCGGCGATGATCGTGCCTCTGCTGGGCGCCTGTGGCGGTGCCGAGATCAGCGATATCCTCCCGGATCGCAGACCCGACTACAGACGCACGGTGACGCTGGAATCCCTGGAGGTGCCTCCGGACCTGACCTCGTCCACCATCGACGACACCCTGCTGGTGCCGGAGCTGGGGCCGGCTGGCTCCGCCAGTTTTTCAGACTATGCAAGCGAGCGCGGCAGCGGTGGGGTCACCAGCGCCAAGTTGTTGCCTGAACCGGACGACGTCAAGATCGTTCGTGATGGCCAGAAACGCTGGCTGCAGGTGGAACAGCCCCCGGACAAGGTGTGGAAGACGCTGAAGCGATTCTGGGAGGACAATGGTTTTCTGCTGGTCAAGGAGAATAAAACGACCGGGGTGATGGAAACCCAGTGGTCGGAGAATCGCGAGGATATTCCCGACGATCCGGTCCGGTCGGTGCTCAGCAGTTCGCTGGGTTTTTTGTACTCGTCCTCGAACCGCGACAAGTTTCGGACCCGTATCGAGCCCGGCCAGCAGCCGGGTTCCACCGACGTCTATCTGACCCACTATGGCATGCAGGAGGTACAGCGTGGCGAGTCCCAGGTGATCTGGCAGCCACGCCCGCAGGATCCGGAACTGGAAGCCGAGATGCTGCGTCGGTTGATGGTGTTTATCGGCATTTCCGATGATCGCGCTCAGCAGATGCTGGCGGACCGGCAGGGTACGCCGGGGGAACGCGCGGTGATTCACCAGTCGGTAGACGGTTACCCGTTCCTGTCGATCGATGAAGCACTGCCCAGGGCCTGGCAGCTGGTCGGTCTGTCGCTGGAGCGCAATAGCTTCACCATCGAAGACAGCGACCGTTCCCGGGGCACCTATCTGGTGCGCTACCGACCGCCGGAGGGTGACGATAGCAGCGGTGGGGTGCTGGCTTCCCTGGCTTTCTGGAAGGAGGAGCCGGGTGAGACCGCCTATACCATCAGGCTCGAGGCGGAGTCGCGTATCGTCACTGCCGTGGCGGTACTCGACGACGACGGCCAGGAGAGCGCTTCAGAAACCGCGCGGGCCATCCTCGATGTTCTGCAGGAGGATCTGAAATGATGCATCGTCTGCCGCGGCCGGTCTGCTAGCAGGCGACCGGGCGGCATGCAGTTCGCGTCACTGGGCAGTGGCAGCAAGGGCAACGCCACGCTGGTTGTGTCCGGCTTGAGCCGGGTGCTGGTGGATTGTGGATTTTCGTTGCGCGAAACCCGCCATCGCCTGTCACTGCTGGGATGCGCCGCCGAGGATCTCAGCGCCATCCTGGTGACGCATGAGCACGGCGACCACATCGCCGGGGTGTCGGCGCTCGCACGGCGCTATGATATTCCGGTTTACGCCACTCATGGCACGCTGCGCAGCCGTCGTCTGGACGACGTGCCGCGGCGTACCGCGATCACCGCTTGCCGCAGCTTTACCATCGATGGCCTGACGATACGACCCTACACCGTACCCCACGATGCCCGGGAGACCTGTCAGTTCTGTTTCGAGAGCAATGGCCTTCGTCTGGGCATGTTGACCGACGCCGGTCACGTGACCCCGCATATGGTGCAAACGCTGGGAACCCTGGATGCTTTGATTCTGGAGACCAATCACGATCAGGTGATGCTGCGTGATGGCCCCTATCACGGGGCGCTCAAGCGCCGGGTGGGCGGTGACTACGGCCATCTCAGCAACGATCAGGCCGCGGGGCTGGTGGCTGCGCTCGATTGCAGCCGTCTGCGCTATCTGGTGGCCGCTCACCTCAGCGAACAAAACAACACGGTGGCCGCGGCGCTGGGTGCGCTGACCACGGCGCTGGGTGGTGATAGCGGGCGTATCCGGCTGTCCTCCCAGGATGGTGGCCCGGGCTGGTTGGAGCTGGACTGAATGATGACATTGAGCGTGAAACGGCTGGTCCGGCGCTTCGCTCCCGGCGGGGCAGAGCGTTGATCGCTCTCCACGGTGGCGACTGGGGTTCCCCGTTCCGGTTGCGGCGGTTGCACGACGGGGTGTGTGCCCGGTTGCCGTCGGTGGCCGCCGTGAGCGGGACGTTCATCTATCTGGTGGATCGTACCGAGGATCCGGAACCCCATGTAGCCGCTGATCACCTGCAGGCCCGCTTGTGCAGATTGCTGGGTATCCCGGAACAGCGGCCGCGGACCACAGTGGCCACGGATTGCTCCCTGGTGGTGGTGCCGCGTCAGGGTACTGTCTCGCCATGGTCGTCCAAGGCCACCGACATCGCTCACAATTGCGGGCTGACTTCGATCCGCCGTATCGAACGCGGTGTCATCTGGCGGTTCACCGATGTCAACGGGGTGCTGCTGCAAGATGAGCGGCTGGATGCCCTGACCGGTCTGATTCACGACCGCATGACCGAGCAGGTGGTGGCGAACGGCGGCGATCTGGCGAGCCTGTTCCTGGTGGCGCATCCGGGATTGCTGGTGACGATACCGGTATTGCGACAGGGTCGCGCCGCACTGGTCAGCGCCAACCAGGCGCTGGGTCTGGCCCTGGCTGACGGTGAGCTTGACTACCTGGTGGCGGCCTTCATGGAACTCGGTCGTGATCCCACCGACGCCGAGTTGCTGATGTTCGCCCAGGCCAATTCCGAACATTGCCGTCACAAGATCTTCAATGCTGACTGGCTGCTCGACGGTGCACCGCAAAACCGGTCGCTGTTCGGGATGATTCGCAACACCCATCGACACAGCCCCGAGGGGATATTGTCCGCATATCACGACAACTCCGCGGTGATGCAGGGGCGGGCGGGCCGGCGCTTTTTCCCGGCGCCGCAAAGCGGAGAGTATGGCTACCACGACGAACACGTCGACGTGTTGATGAAGGTGGAAACCCACAACCATCCCACCGCGATATCGCCCTGGCCAGGTGCGGCCACCGGTTCCGGTGGTGAAATCCGTGACGAGGGTGCGACCGGGCGGGGAGCGCGACCCAAGGCCGGACTGACCGGATTCTCGGTTTCCAACCTGCGCATACCGGGTTTTGAACAACCCTGGGAAATCGATTATGGGCGGCCCGGGCGGATAGCCGGCGCGCTGGAGATCATGCAGCAGGGTCCGCTCGGAGCGGCCGGATTCAGCAACGAATTCGGCCGCCCCACCCTGGCGGGCTACTTTCGCACCTTCGAGATGCTGGTGCCCGGCCCACATGGGCGCGAGCTGCGCGGTTATCACAAACCGATCATGGTGGCCGGCGGTTTGGGTAACATCCGCCGTGGCCAGATCGACAAGGCGCCATTGCCGGCCGGCAGCGCCATCATCGTACTGGGTGGGCCGGCGATGCTGATCGGTCTTGGTGGCGGCGCGGCTTCGTCGATGACATCGGGGCACAGCAGCGAGGATCTGGATTTTGCCTCGGTACAAAGGGCCAACCCGGAGATGCAGCGGCGCTGCCAGGAAGTGATCGATCGCTGCTGGGCAATGGGCGATGGCAGTCCCGTGTTGTCCATCCACGACGTGGGTGCCGGCGGTCTTTCCAATGCGGTACCGGAAATCGTCAACGATGCCGGTTGTGGTGCAAGCGTGGATCTGCGCGCGATTCCGGTGGATGACCCCGGTATGTCACCGCGCGAGATCTGGTCGAACGAATCCCAGGAACGCTATGTGCTGGTGGTGGAGCGTGATCGGCTCGAAATGTTTGCCGCCATCTGCGCGCGCGAGCGCGCGCCGTTTGCGGTGATCGGCGCGGTGACCGAAGAGACGGTGCTCGAGGTGAGTGATGCACTGTTCGGCAACCAGCCGGTATCCATGCCGCTGCCGCTGTTACTGGGCAAACCGCCACGCATGGTCAGGGATGTTCGTCACTTCCCGGTTGACCACGAACCGCTGGTGACCGCGGATCTGGATATCGGCGAAGCGGTGCGCCGGGTGCTGCGACTGCCCGCGGTGGCCGACAAGTCGTTTCTGATCACTATTGGCGATCGCACCGTCGGCGGCCTGGTTTGCCGCGACCAGATGGTCGGACCCTGGCAGGTACCGGTAGCGGACGTGGCCGTGACTGCCGCCTGCTGGGGGGAACGCGGTGGCGAAGCCATGGCCATGGGCGAGCGCGCCCCGGTGGCGCTGATCGATGCCGCGGCGTCCGCGCGGATGGCGGTCGCCGAGGCGTTTACCAATATCGCGGCCGCCGCGGTCGACCACATCACCGATGTGCGGTTGTCCGCCAATTGGATGGCCGCCGCCGGACATCGCGGTGAAGACGCCCGTTTGTTCGATGCGGTGCGCGCGGTAGGCATGGAGCTGTGTCCGGCGCTGGGCGTCGCGATACCGGTGGGCAAGGATTCCCTGTCCATGAAGACCGTGTGGGGTGAAGGTGGCGACCAGCACTCGGTGGTGTCGCCGTTGTCGTTGGTGGTTTCCGCATTTGCATCGGTTGCCGACGTCGACCGCACCCTGACCCCGCAGCTGCGCCACGACCTCGGTGATTCCAGCCTGCTACTGGTCGATCTGGGGCGTGGTCGCAACAGGTTGGGTGGTTCGGCGCTGGCTCAGGTGCATGGTGAACTGGGTGACCAGGCCCCGGATCTCGATGACCCTGTCGATCTGCAACGTTTTTTCGGGCTGGTGAGGGAGTTGGCAGCCGCGGATCTGCTGGTTGCCTATCACGACCGTTCCGATGGCGGGCTGCTGGCCACGTTGTGCGAGATGGCGTTCGCGGGTCGGTGCGGGCTGGAGGTCGATCTCGGTGCGCTGGATGAGGACCCCTGGGCTGCCCTGTTTGCCGAGGAACCGGGTGCTGTCATGCAAGTGCTCGACCGCGATCTGCCCGCGGTGCTGGAAAGAGTTGTAGCGGCGGGGCTGGGTGAGTGCAGTCACGTGATCGGCAAAGCCGTGTCCGGTTTTCGAGTCAGGATCGATCATCGCAGCCAGAGATTGGTGGATGAGAAACGTCACGTTCTGCAGCAGTGCTGGTCTGAAACCAGCTATCGAATGCAGGCGTTGCGTGATGATCCGGACTGTGCATCCGAGGCATTCGAGGCGATCCGAGACGACACCGATCCGGGGTTGCACGCGAAACTGACATTCGACCATGGGCTCGCACCGGCGCCCAGTGGTTTGGTGAAGCCCCGGGTCGCCATACTGCGCGAGCAGGGTGTCAACGGTCAGCTCGAAATGGCAGCCGCTTTCGAGCGCGCCGGTTTCGTGGTCGTCGATGTCCACATGACGGACCTCATCACCGGCCGCATCACGCTGGACCGGTTTCAGGGGCTGGCTGCCTGCGGTGGTTTTTCCTACGGTGACGTACTCGGGGCCGGTGGTGGATGGGCCGGGTCGATACTGTTCAACCAACGTGCCCGTGACCAGTTTCAGGGTTTTTTCTCCCGGGGCGACAGTTTTGGGCTGGGCGTTTGCAACGGCTGCCAGATGTTTTCCCTGGTCGCGGAGCTGATGCCGGGGACGGTTGGCTGGCCGCGTTTCGTGAGCAATCGCTGTGAACAGTTCGAAGCTCGATTGAGCATGGTGGAGGTACTGCCCAGCACGTCGTTGTTTTTCTCTGGCATGGCGGGTTCCCGGCTGCCGGTCGCGGTCGCTCATGGTGAGGGACGTGTGCTGCTGCCGGCCGGCGTCACGGTGGCCGACATGCAGCGCGACGGCACCGCCGCACTGCGCTACGTCGACCACTACGGCGACGCTACCGAGCGCTATCCATGCAACCCCAATGGGTCTCCCGGCGGGCTGACCGGCTTCACCACCGCGGATGGTCGTTTCACTATCATGATGCCTCACCCCGAGCGGGTTTTCCTGACCCGGCAACTGTCCTGGCATCCACGTGGTTGGGGTGAGGAAAGTCCCTGGATGCGTCTGTTTCGCAATGCTCGCGCCCAGATTGGCTGATACCCCTGACGCCACCGGTCTGGAGGTGGTCCGGCATCACCGGTCTGGTTTCCGGTGGCGTCCGGGTTGGAAATCGGCGCGCAACGCCGGGTTGCTGTTGATTGGCGTCCTGGTGCCGCTGCTGGCGGCTGGTGAATCGCTACAGTTTGATGCCGTGTCACGTGAATCCGGCCCGGTGACCGCCGCCCGCGCGGCAGCCCTGCAACAAGAACGCACGGGGCTTGCTCTGGCCCTCGATCAGGTACAGGTGTACCTCCAGGATCTGGAGCAACAAATCTCGGCGCTGACACCCGAGCTGGTGACTCCCGAGCGATTGGAACGTGCGCGCGTGCGCTCCGAATCGAAACAGATTGAGCTCGACGACCAGGGCCTGCGGCTGGACCGCCTGGTGAGTGACATTGGTTCGACCCGCAAATCGCTTGCTGAGCTGCAATCCCGACGGCAGTTGCTGGAAAATCCAGCCGCCGAAATGTTGGCCGGTGCCGACCGGCATCAGGAGCTGGAGCGGCTGCGGTTGGCACTCGCCGATCTCACCGAGTTGCTGGCCTGGTACCGGGCCAGGGAGAAGATCGCGGAGCAGCGGGTGGCGCTGGCCGGGGAAAACCTGCAAGCGGCCGCTCGATGGTTGGGAAAACTGAACCGGTTCGGGGCTGCGGCTGAGCGCTCTCAAGCCACCAGCAGATCGGAGCTGGCGCGGCGCACCGATCGCGAGGCAACGGCGTATCTGCGTGATGCGGAAGCGGCCAGACGTGAGCTGCTGGATCAGAGTCTGCCGGCATACCGGCGGCGCTTGCTGGAGACCCGGGCCGATGTCGACGAGCAACGGGCGTCAGTGGCGCGTGCGGACGGTCGCATCGTCGAAGTCAACAACGAGCTGTTGCAGATAGCAGACGCACTGCAGGAGGAGCGTCCGCAGACAGGTGAACTGCGGGTGGCCCTGCGGGATGTCGGTGAACTGGTTGCCGAGTCACAGCGCGGACTAGAGATCTTCGACCGCTGGATCGAGGTAAGCGACAAGCGACGCGCACTGCTGGAACGTCGGGTGCACACCACGAAAGATTCCCGGCTGGCCGGGGAGGCCGAGCTGGAATTGATTGACGTGGCCCGCGCAGAACTGGAGGGGCGGCAGCTACAGATTCAGGATATTCTGAGCAGAGCATTGACCCTGCAGCAGGAAATTCAACTAAGTTATGAAGAACTGACGCGTCGTGGGCTGCTCACCAGAAGAGTGCTGCCCCAGTATGGCACGGAACTGCTGATACTAGGCGGGCGGGTGATGCAGGCACCCCGACTGATAGGCAACCAGATCTGGCTGAGCGTCGAGTTCATGGCCCAGGATGTTGCCGGGGAAAACCGCTGGATCTGGGCCCAGCTGGTGTTCGCCATCCTGCTGCTGGTGTGGCTGATCATTCGACTGCAACGCTGGCTGTTCCGACTGCGGCGGATTTTCCGGATTCAGATGCGCCGCCGTGACCGTTTTGGTGACGATATTTCGATGCTGCTGGTGCGTTTGCTGCGCAGAATCATCATTCCGGCAGGGGTGGCGCTGGCCATACTGTTGACCGTGATGATCACCGATCTGGAACAGCCGGGACGCGGCATCATCCTGACCGTACTGGCTCTGGCCCTGGCCGCCCGCACACTGGGTCAACTGGCCTGGTTGCTGATGGCCGATCCCCACCTGAGCGAAGAGCAATGCAATCCCGGCTTGCACCGGCGCGTCCAGATCGTGGTGTGGATGGGTGCGTTGGTAGTTGGGCTGAGCATGCTGGGCCAACTGGCGGGAGTGTCTGAAGCCGTTCAGGACGTCCTCGATCGTGTGGTGATGCTGATTCTGCTGGTAAGCGCGCCGATCGTGCTCAGGGTGCGCCGCTTCGTAACCGGTCTGCTGGCCGGCGCCTACCATGATAAGTTCTGGTTCGTCAGTGTCCGGGTGGTCAGTCTGGTGGTGGTCTGGATCCCCGTGGCGGCGGCGCTGCTGGGAATAGTCGGCTATCTTGATCTGGCCTGGCGGGTGCTTGGCGGGCTGGGCATGTTCGTGGCTGCGATGCTGGTATGGCTGGTGCTCAGAGGGTTGCTGGACGATCTGGTGGTGTATCTGAAAAACCTGGCGGTACGCCGTAGCGAGTACGGTTTGCTGTGGACCCAGGATATCATTGCCCCGCTGCATCGAATTGTTCGCATCGTGCTGTTTTTGACCATCGCCTACGCTCTGGTGTGGGTCTACGGTGGGGAGGCCGTGGAACTGATCGGCGACAGCCTGATGGCGTTGCTCGAGGTCGGGTTGTTCAGCGTAGGGGGTTCCCCGGTCAGCGCGCTGGACATCATGGTACTGCTGATCAGCCTGCTGTTGGTGGTTCGTTTTGGTCAGTGGCTCCGCTCCATCACCTATCGGTGGGTCTATTCGGGTGTCATGGACCTGGGGATCCGCAACAGCCTGTCTGCTTTCACGCAGTACGCGCTGGTTCTGATCGGTGTGCTGGTGCTGCTCAACACCGTCGGTATCGACCTGACCGCATTCACCGTGTTTGCGGGTGCGTTGGGTGTTGGTCTGGGTATCGGTATGCAGAATGTCGCCAACAACTTCGTCAGCGGCATTCTGCTGCTGGTGGAGCGGCCGTTGAAAACCGGTGACTGGGTTGAAGTGGCGGGCGCGGAGGGAGTGGTCGGCAGCATCGGAATGCGTTCTCTAACGGTCAATACCTGGGACAACAAGGAAGTCATCATTCCCAATGCCGAGGTGATTTCCAACAGTTTTTCAAACTGGACGCATGCCGACAAGGTACTGCGCACCGTGCTCTATATCCGCGTCGCCCATGACGCCGACCTGGAGCGGGTGCGTGGCCTGATGCAAGAGGTGTTGGAACGCCATCCGGAGGTTCTGGATGATCCATCCCCCGCGGTTTTCCTGTGGGAGTTCGCAGAAAGCTCCATCAACTTTCGCGTCCAGTTTTTCGGTGACATAGAGCAGTACCATCCGGTGCGGCTCAGGTCCGATGTGTTGTTCGGAATCTGGAATGCATTGCGGGATAACGGCATCAGGGTGCCTTATCCCCAGACCGATCTGCATGTCAAGGAATTGCCACCCTGGCCACCCGGAAGTGCTCCGGTCAGTTAGCCATATCGGATACCGGATGCAAGTTCACCAATGGATCAGTGGTTTCCCGGACCTGATGGTGGCTGCTCAATAAGCCGGGGCAATGCGGGTGCGGGCAGTGCCTTCCAGGACACGCCGTGAATACATCCCTGTAGGCTCGACAGCGGCATCCCTGCCGCTGACGGTCCCGGAATGCACCACCCGCACCCACGTCACGTCGGCCAACGCCCCGGGTTACTGAAATTACAATTGATGGAGTACCGGGAGAGCAGGCCAGAGTAGTAACGGAGGTTTCAACATGAACGATCCCTACCAGCACGGGCTGGATAGAAACGATGCCAATTACGCCCAGTTGACGCCGGTCGGCTTTCTCGAGCGTGCCGCCGCCGTCTATCCGGATCGGGTCGCTACCGTACACGGTTCACAAAGACGTAGTTGGCGGCAGACCGACCACCGGTGTCGGGGGGGGGGGGCCCGCCGGGGGCCCCCCCGGGGGGGGGGGGGTGGGACCGAGCACCTGGTGTTTTGCAAAAAACCCGCGAAGTTGGAGTTATTTAGGTT
>CBDVAK010000017.1:0-22253 GCA_965371945.1 uncultured Candidatus Competibacteraceae bacterium | reverse complement strand
GCTCGCCCGGCTCCTCGATCAGCTCCCGCAACCGGGCCAGATGCCGGGCAACGGCCTCGCGGTCGCCGCGTGTTTCCAGATTGAGCCGGATCAGCGGTTCGGTATTCGACGCCCTGAGGTTGAGGCGCCAGGTATCGAACGTCAGGCTGATGCCATCGATACGTTCCACCCTGGGTCGCTCGGGTTCATAGTGTTCCAGTACCCTTGCCATGGTTCGGCTACTGTCCGCCACCCGGAAATTGATCTCCCCGCTGCACGGATAGGCCTCCATAGAGGCATCCACCAACTTCGAAAGGCCGACGCCACGGGTGCCGACGAGTTCTGCGACCAGCAGCCAGGGAATCATCCCACTGTCGCAATAGGCAAACTTCCGGAAGTAGTGGTGAGCGCTCATTTCACCACCATACGCGGCATCGGTCTCGCGCATCTTCTGCTTGATGAATGAGTGACCGGAACGACTCAACTCGCACCGGCCCCCGTACTCCCGCACGACGCTTTCCGTGTTCCAGACAAGTCTCGGGTCATAGACAATCGCCGCACCCGGATCACGTTTCAGAGTCTGTTCAGCAAGCAGTCCGACCAGATAGTAGCCTTCGATGAACGTACCTTTTTCGTCGAAGAAAAAGCAGCGGTCGAAATCACCATCCCAGGCAAGACCCAGGTCCGCCTGGTGCCGGATGACCGCGTTTGCAGTCGCCTGGCGGCGCTCCGGCAACAACGGATTGGGAATGCCGTTCGGGAAGTCTCCGTCAGGCTGGTAGTGAACCTTGATCAGTTCGAACGGCAACCGCGACTCAAGCTCATCCAGCACCAGCCCGGCGCAACCATTGCCGGGGTTGACCACAATTCTCAGCGGCTGCAGGTCGGCCGCTTGGACATAGCCGAGCAGATGGTCCACGAACCGCTCGCGGGCGCCCTCAAGCAGATGCCACGAGCCGGCTTTCGCCGCCGACTCGAACTGTCCGGATATCACCCGATCGCGGATTTCATACAGTCCCGTGTCGCTGCTGATCGGCCTGGCCTGGTGTGAGACCAGCTTCATGCCATTGAAATCCGCAGGGTTGTGGCTGGCGGTCACCATGATGCCACCGTCGAAACCACCATCAAATGTGGCAAAGTAGACTTCCTCGGTACCGCACAAGCCGATATCGAAGACATTCGCACCAGCTTCCATCAGACCCTGTCCCAGGGCCGCGGACAGCGGCACGCTACTGTGGCGGATATCATGGCCGACGACCACCGAACTCGCACCGGTCAAAGCCACAAAAGCGCGGCCGACCCGGTAGGCAATATCGTCGTTGAGCTCGGTGGGCATTCGCCCGCGGATGTCATAGGCTTTGAAACAACCGGGATCCGCAGACAGTGGGCGCATGGTTTCAGCCATCGGCCTGGCCCTGCTCACGACCGTATACATCCTCGAAACGCACGATATCGTCTTCTCCAAGATAACTGCCGGACTGTATTTCGATCAGCTCCAGGGGAATTTGCCCCGGATTCTCAAGACGGTGTTTTTCCCCCACCGGGATGTAGGTAGACTGGTCTTCGGTGAGCAGCTTGACGCGGTCACCACAAACCACTTTCGCGGTACCCTTGACGACCACCCAATGCTCGGCGCGATGGTGGTGCATTTGCAAAGACAGCTTGCCCCCCGGGCGTACCGTGATACGTTTCACCTGAAACCGGTGGCCATAGTCGACGGCATCGTAGCTACCCCAGGGGCGATAGACCTTGCGATGCTCAACGGCTTCGCGGCGTTGCTCGTTTTTGAGCGAGGTTACCAGTGACTTGATGTCCTGGATGCGATCACGGCTGGCGACCAGAACAGCATCCGCGGTTTCCACCACGATCAGGTTTTCCACCCCCAATGTCGCTACCAGCCGGGTGTCGGAGCGCACCAGGCAGTTGCGGGTATCCTGCGCAACTACGTCACCCTGCAGCGTGTTGCCTTCGGCATCCTTGGCGGATACCTCCCACAACGCACCCCAGGAGCCGATATCGTTCCAACCCGCATCCAACGGGACCACCGCGGCCCGGTCGGTGCGTTCCATGACCGCATAATCGACCGAATCGTCCGGACAGCGCTCGAAGGGTGATTGCTGCAGACGAACAAAGTCGAGATCCCGGTCCGCACCGGACCACGACTCCTGCACCGCCTCCAGAATCCTGGGCGCATGCTGTTCCAGTTCCTGCAGCCACACGCTCGCCCGGAACAAAAACATGCCGCTGTTCCACACATAGTCCCCGCTGTCGACATACTCGCAAGCGGTCTCACGGTCTGGTTTCTCTACGAAACGCGCGACCGCAAAGGCGTTGTCGGTAGCCATTGGCGCACCTACCGCGATGTATCCGTACCCGGTTTCTGCGCTGGTCGGGCGAATTCCGAAAGTCATCAGATAGCCTTGCAGCGCTGCATTGGCGGCCTGATCGACAGCGGTACAAAACGCTTCCTGGTCAGCCAGCAGATGGTCCGATGGCAACACCAGCAACAGCGGATCGTCTCCATCCCGGGTAGCTTGCAGCGCTGCCGCAGTCACTGCCGGCGCAGTGTTGCGCCCGACCGGCTCAAGCAGAATCGCCTCCGCGTCGATCTCGGTGTCACGCAGTTGTTCGGCAACCAGAAACCTGTGCTCCTGATTGCAGACCAATATCGGCGCCGATGCCGAGGGAATGGCCGCAGATCGTGCCAGGGTCTGTTGCAGCAAACTGACCTCGCCGGTCAGGGGCAAGAACTGTTTGGGGTATTGCGTCCGCGACAACGGCCACAGGCGTGTACCACTGCCACCCGATAGTATCACTGGGCGTATCATTGAAGGTTTCCTGTCAGGTCCAGGCGATTTCTGTCAATCGCCTTATCGTGCGGTTTCGCCGCTCATAGTCTCTACCCCGGCGACAGGGTCGCGTCCATCCCGCATCCAGTCCAACAGTTTGCTCAAACCGGTTGCCAACGAGGTGTCTGGTATCCAGCCATACTGCTCCCGCAGTCTGTCGATATCGGCCAGAGAATGACGGATGTCTCCACTGCGGGCCGCTTGCTGGCGACGGCGTATGGGGCGACCCTCGATTTTCTCCAGCGTTTCCAACAATGCGTTGAGCGAAACCCCGCAGCCCGTTCCGATGTTGCAGACTTGGGCGCTGCCTCTGCCCAGCGCCGCCACCAGGCACCGCACCAGGTCACCGACATAGACGAAGTCCCGGGTCTGTTCGCCATCGCCGTACACATTCACCGGCTGATCCCTGCAAACCGCGTTACAAAACAGGCTGATGACCCCGGAATAGGGTGACCCCGGGTCCTGACGGGGTCCATATACGTTGAAAAAGCGAAATATGCGGCTGTCGATTCCGAACTGGCGCCTGTAGAAACCCAGGTAGTGCTCACCGGCCAGCTTGTCGGTGGCATAAGGCGTCAAAGGGTTGGGAGGACATTGCTCGGGTACAGGCAGAGTGATCGTGTCCCCATAGACAGCCGCTGAGGAAGCGTAGACGAAGCGGGCGACACCGGCCTGTCGTGCCGCTTCAAGCAGGCACAGCGTGCCACCGAAGTTGACGGCGTGTGTGGCAGAGGGCTGTTCCACGGAGGCCTGCACGGATGCGATCGCCGCCAGGTGAACCACCGCATCGACGCCCTCTATGCATCGCGTCACCATGCCCGCATCACGAATGTCACCCTCGAGAAATTCGAGTAACGGATGCACCGTCGGAAGATTCGCACGCACGCCGGTAGACAGGTCGTCCAGAACCACGATGCAGTGCCCGTACCCAAGCAGCGCGTCCACCAGATGTGAGCCGATGAACCCTGCCCCTCCGGTCACCAGAATCTTCATTGCTTTCAGAGCCTGCTGTAGCCCTTGCCGGAATGCCATGGTGACAGACCAGGCAGGTCGAGGCATAGTGGTGCGTTGCCCAATCCCGGTAAGAATCCTGCGCTTCCCGTGGCACGTCACAATGGTATCCTTCCTCCATTGATTTGCGAATTTTCACACTGGCTACCGGCTCACCTGCCACCGATAATCGGAGGCATCCGCAGCAGCCAGGAGACCACAGGGATATGGCGACCAGGAATATCGGCTTGATTTCCGCCATCTCGATGATGCTTGTCACCGGGTTCGCTGTCGCTGACGTCTACACCTTCGTGGATGAAGATGGCGTTCGCCACATCAGCAACATCCCCGACGACAATCGCTATCAATTGCTGGCACGGACCAAGCCCGGATCGGCAGCCGCCCGGTCCGCGCCTGCAACTCGGAACATGCTGTTGGCTTCCCTGCGTTCACCCGCCGACAAAACCGGGTTCGACCGAATCCGCTATACCATCGACCGGGTCTCGCGCGCGCTCGATCTCGATCCCCATCTGGTGCGTGCAGTCATACGGGCTGAATCGGCATTCAATGCCGATGCCGTATCAAACAAAGGTGCGGTGGGGCTGATGCAGTTGATGCCGGCCACAGCAGTACGCTACGGCGTTCGCAACCGTCGGGATCCTATTCAGAACGTCATTGGTGGAGCCCGCTACCTGCGTGACCTGCTCGACGAATTCAATGATGTACCTCTGGCCCTGGCCGCCTATAATGCAGGCGAAAATGCAGTCAGGCGATATGGCTATGCCATACCGCCGTACCAGGAAACCCAGACCTACGTCAAGCGAGTACAAAAATTTTACGCTCAATATCGAGACTCGTAAGCAAACCATCGTCGGGTGCCATTGGCACCGTCATGCTCCACCTGGCCGTGCTGTTGCTGCCGCTGGGGTATGCGTTCGCGGCCGTGGCCTCACCGACCGCTTCCCATCGCAACGTTTTTCTGGCAGCGGAACAGGCTGTACAGGGCGGTGACCGGTCGCGTTACCATGCACTTGCCGCAACCCTGAGGGACTACCCTCTTTACCCCTATCTGCAGCGCTATGATCTGATGGTACGCCTGGACCAGGCGCCCGACTCGGAGGTCGAAGCGTTTTTGGCTGAACACAGCGGGCAACCCGTGGCGGCAAAATTGCGCGGAGCCTGGCTGCGTCAGCTGGCAGGGCGGAAACGCTGGCAAGCTTTCCTGCGAGCCTACCGGGACGGCTACGGGATCTCGCAGCAATGCAGGCAATTGCTGGCCCTCTATCGAACCGGCAATCGGCAGAAGGCGCTGACAGGCGTGCCCGCGCTCTGGCTGCACGGCAGTTCGAGACCAGATGCCTGTGATCCCATCTTCGATATCTGGCAAAGCGAGGGAGGCATCAGTACCCACCTTGCATGGCAGCGCATCGAGCTGGCGATGGTCGCCAACGAACTTGGCCTGGCCAAATACTTGCGCAAATTCGTTCCTGCCAACCAGCGGCGCTACGTCGATCAGTGGTTAAAGGTACGACGCAACCCCGCGCTACTGCTCGATGAGCAGGCGTTGTCAGCGGACAACCCCCAACGCATCAGGATCGTGATGCAGGTACTCGATAGTTGGGCGAACCACGATTCACCAGCAGCCGCTGCCGCCCTGGACCGACTGGCACCACGCTACCAGCTTCCAGCACAGCAGCGCCTGTTGCTGGAGCGCAAGCTGGCGCTGTATCTGGCCAGCCGCGGTGATGCCAGCGCGCAGCGGCGTCTCGAGGAAATCCCGCAACGCCTGCAAACTGACAGCGTTCGCGAATGGATGGTACGTACCTCGATGCGTGACGGGGATTGGCCGGCGGTAATCGATCGCATCGATGCGATGCCTGCCGAACAGCGCGACAACCCGCGCTGGCGATACTGGCGAGCCCGCGCTTTGGAGTTGACGGGTCACGGTGACAGTGCTCGAACCCTGTACGCCGGTCTGGCGACTCAACGCAGCTACTACGGCTTCCTTGCCGCTGACCGTATCGGTGAACCCTACACGCTTCGGCATCAACCCATGCAATTCGATTCGGCGCTGGTTGAAACCGAATTGAAAGCGGAGGGCATAGAGCGGGCCAGAGAACTGTTCCTGCTCGGGCGCCTGCAGGAAGCGAGGCGGGAATGGTGGCACCACTTCAAGGGGGCAGACGCTGCCACCATGAAAGCAGCCGCCACCATTGCCGCCGGCTGGGGCTGGGATTCCGAGGCCATCGCCAGCGTAGCCCGGGCCCGTGACTGGAATGACCTCGACCTACGCTTTCCACTGCCTTACCGGGACAGAATCATCGCCGCCGCAAAGCGCGAAGACATTGAACCGGAATGGGTCTACGCAATCCTGCGCCAGGAAAGCATCTTCCGCAGCGACGCGCGCTCCAGTGCCGGGGCATTGGGTTTGATGCAGCTACTACCTGCAACCGCCAAACGGGTGGCCAGGGAACTGAAGCTGCACTACACCGGCAGCAAACAACTGCTGGACGCGGATACCAACATCCGCCTCGGATCAAGCTATCTGAAAACTTCGCGCAACGACCTCCAGGGCAGGGCGCTGCTGGCTACCGCCGCCTACAATGCGGGACCTCGGCGAGTCAACGCGTGGCTACCCGAAAGTGCGCCGCTGCCTGCCGATGTCTGGGTAGAGACCGTTCCATACCATGAAACGCGGAACTACCTCCGCAAGGTCATGGAATACAGTGTCATCTACCAGCACAGGCTCAAATCGGAGCCTGGATTCCTGCGCCGACAGATGCAACCGGTTCCGGTGCGCGAGGACACGAAGACTTCCTGAGCGTCTATCGTGGCGCTGATCCGATGCGCCGATAGCCACCAAGCAACGACAGCGCACTGATGAGAACTGCAGACTAAAATCGATGGGTCCGTGGGATTCCAACGGTGACGGTCACCACGAGACAAACCACCGCCTGCAAGCCATACTGTTTCCAATCGGTGAAGAATCCCGATCCACGGGTTTCAGGAAGCAGCAGGTAGTCGGCATGGTGACAGCCATCGTATTGGTCAACGTGGAACGTGGCCGGGTAGCCGGACTCGCTCAAAAACTGGCGGATATTCAGGGAATCTCGGAAGTTTATTCAGTCGGCGGTAGATACGACCTGGTGGCCCTGATCCGCGTTGCCAGCAACGAGGAACTGGCGGACCTGGTCACCAATCACATTGCCCGGCAAAGCGAGATCACCCACACGGAAACCCTGCTCTCGTTTCGCAGCTATTCGCGCCACGACCTGGATTCGATGTTCTCGGTGGGCATGTAGAGAGCCTGGTGCGGCAGAAAATGGCCTCAGGTCTTTTTTTCGCCGCCCCCTGCGGGAGGTGTGACCATGATGCCGGGAAAGGGGGTGACCTTATCCACGCTGTCCTTTATCTTGCCCACACCAGCTTTCTCCACTTCGTCGATGCGCACCACTGAATGAATGGGTATGAAGGTCCGTTTGACGGCGGCAAACTCGTCTTTCAGTTTTTCCTCCGACGGGTCCACCAGCACCCCGCTGCGGTCGCCAAACGACAAATCCTCGACCTCCACGAAACCGTACAGTTCGGACTGTGTAATCTGACGCGCATAAATCTCGTAGGTCTTGCCCTGGTTGGCAAAGATTACTTTGTAGAAGCGCTGTTGCTGAGCCATGAATCCTTGATCCGAACCGGAATGGTCGCAGAGAATATCACAGCAACGGCTTCCATGGCGCGGCCACGCGGTCGCGCGTAAACTGTCGCGCGGGTTCGACGAGCGAACCCCCCTGCCATCCCCAGACTACAGGACCTCAGGCATGCCCGAACACCGCCTGGACAACGTCAACATCATTGACCAGAATCTGCTCCCCACGCCTCTGGAGATAAAGCAGAGGCTGCCTGCGACACCTGAGGTCAACGATTTCGTGTATCGCAGCCGCAGACAGGTCGAGGCTATTCTCGACCATCTCGATCCCCGTTTGTTTATCGTGGTAGGTCCGTGCTCGATTCACGACATGCACGCCGCACGAGATTATGCTGCGCGTCTCAAACGTCTGGCCACCGAGGTCGAGGACACTTTGCTGTTGATCATGAGGGTGTATTTTGAAAAACCCCGAACTTCCGTAGGTTGGAAGGGACTCATCAACGATCCTTACATGGATGATTCCTTCCATATCGAGGAAGGGGTGGCCTTGGCGAGACAGCTGTTGCTGGAACTTGCCGAGTTGGAACTGCCGGCCGGAACAGAAGCACTCGATCCCATCATGCCGCAGTATCTTTCAGATCTGATCACCTGGACCGCAATCGGTGCCCGTACCACCGAATCACAGACTCATCGCGAAATGGCCAGCGGGCTGTCAACCCCGCTGGGCTTCAAGAATGGCACCGACGGCAGTCTTGGAGTGGCGATCAATGCTCTGCACTCGGCCTCGAGTTCCCACAGTTTTCTGGGTATCACGCAGGAAGGACAATGCGCGGTGATCAGAACCCGTGGCAACCGCTACGGCCATGTCGTGCTGAGAGGTGGCAACGGCAGACCCAACTATGATTCGGTGGAGGTAGCGCTGTGCGAGCGCAAGCTTGCCGAGGCCGCGCTGCCGGCGAATCTGGTCATCGACTGCTCGCATGCCAATTCAAACAAGGACTACTCGGTGCAGCCACTGGTGATGGAAAACTGCGTCAACCAGATTGTTGAGGGCAATCGCTCGATCGTCGGCACCATGATCGAAAGCAATCTGGAAGAGGGCAACCAATCCATCCCGCAGGACCTCAGTCAGCTGCGCTACGGGGTGTCGGTCACCGATGCCTGCGTCGACTGGCCTACCACCGAAGCGATGATTCTTTCGGCGGCCGCGAGATTGCAGCCGCTGCTGGAAAAGAGACGGACGGCCAGCCCGGGAGCGAGGGCCGGCTCTACTGGAAAACCGGGACCGTCAGGTCGGTGACACCACTGGCCGATACGGGGCCCATTGAACCCCTGTCAGCTTTGCTTGCGGCCAGAGCCTTCAAACTCGGTAGCCGCCTCAACACACTGGAGGCAGACGATAGCTGTTTGCAGGGGCGGTTTCGCCTGGTGCTGGGTGAAGATGGCCTCGAACTCAATGAACGCTCCGGACAACCGGAGGCACCGCTACGCATCGACTTCAACGGCCGTGCACACCGCTACCGCCGCGAGCATGGTGGAGGACGCAGACAGGCACTCGGCAGGGCCCTGGGTTTGCGCCGCGGCAGAGCGCCCAGGGTACTGGACGCCACCGCCGGTCTTGGCCGAGACGGTTTCGTGATGGCTACGCTGGGTTGCCAGGTCACTCTGTGCGAGCGCTCCCCGATACTGCTGCTGATGCTCGAAGAAGCGCTCGAACGCGCCGCCACCGAAAGCAATCTGGCGACAATCTGCGCCAGAATGGAGATCCATGCCGGCGATGCCCGGCTGCTCCTTGATCGGATGCAGCCCCTGGCAACACCGCGCTATGGAGTTGTGTATCTCGACCCCATGTATCCCGATCGCCGCAAATCGGCACTGGTCAAAAAGCAGTCGCGTATCCTGAGGGCGCTGGTTGGAGATGACGAGGACAGCGCATCGCTGCTGGCGAGTGCGTGTGGCAGTGGCATCCGACGGGTGGTCGTCAAGCGGCCGTCTCGGGTTGGGCCACTGGCAGGGGCCCGGCCCTCCCACGTCATCCGTGGCCGCACGACACGCTACGATGTCTATCTGAACAGTGGCAGCGCCCGCGTCGCAATCCGATCCGGCTGAACAACCCGGATGGGTGTGCGGATTCATACCCGCAACGATTGTGCTGACTCACTGCGAGTCGACTGCCAGACCCGCAGTGTGCATCAGCGCGTGTACATACTCCACCGGTATCGCATAGGTGATTCCACTGGGGCGCAGCTCGGCCGTGCTTTCGTCACCGCGCACAAAGACTTTGTTGACCACCCCGATGACACGACCATCGTGCGGAAGATAAACCGGGCTACCGCTGTTGCCGGGATAGGCGGTCGCATCGAGTTGATAGACCTTGAAACGCGACAAACTGCGTGAATTCAACGAGTCCCGAGGCCGTCCGATATCCCCCGCCACCGAGATTGGAGTGATGCTGGCGACGATGCCACGATGTGTCGCCGCATACATGCCGAACAGACTGCCGAGCGGAAAACCGGTGAAAGCCAGCAGCGTTCCTTCGCGCACCGTGGTGTCGTCCTCCAGCTGCAAGGGCGGAATCAATTCGCCTTCAACCTGCAACATGGCGAGATCGTGCTCCCGATCCAGCGCCACCAGGGTAGCCCGCCTCGCCTCCACGCTCGCGCCGAAGCCAACGAAAACTGCCAGAAATTCACCGGCCTTGTCATCCATCGGCCGAGTCACCACATGAGCACTGGTAACGACGTGGTTTCCCTTGTGGATTGAGAAGCCAGTGCCCAGGAACTCCCCGGCCGGGCGACGGGTGTACTGCATGGTGCCGACACCGACGATGGAAGGTTTGACCGCGCTGACCGTGTCCGGAAGCGCCTCGTCCGCGAAGACCGGTGGTGGCAGCAACACACCCACCAGCAGTAAAATGAACGCGAACTCAGCCACCGACCACCGCATGGCAACACCCGAGCTGCGCAGGCCGGGCAGGATACTGGCACAATCTGCCACTAATCCCGCCGCAGGGGAACAGGACGGTCGTTCGAGGAAAGAGTGGCGCCCTGGCTCAGACCCGAGGAATCGGCAAATGTGTCCATCTCCGGCGGGTTCCTAGTAGGCTGTCCGAGAATAGCGATCGTAGCGAGGGCGAGCCTGAATGAGTCAGATTTTTCGATCATTTGAGGCGAATAGTTGTGCTATTTAACGAAAATGATCGGGAAATATGGCCAATCAGGATTGTCCGCAGTAGATCAGTCTGTTCTCGGACAACCTGCTAGTAGGCATTCTTGCCACTGAACCCCACCATCAAGGTACGGGCGATGATCCTGAGATCAAACCATACCGACCAGTTCTCGATGTAATAAAGATCCATCTGTACACGACGTTGCATTTTGTCCAGAGTATCGATTTCACCACGATAGCCGTTGACTTGGGCCCAGCCGGTAATGCCCGGCTTGACCTTATGGCGCAACATGTACTGGGCGACCGACTCCTTGAATTTTTCGTTGTGCTCGACGGCGTGCGGTCGCGGGCCAACTATCGACATTCGACCCTGCAGCACGTTGATAAACTGCGGCAACTCGTCGAGGCTGGAACGACGCAGAAACCGACCAAGGCGGGTAACCCGGGGGTCATTCTGGCTGGCCTGGGTAACCTGTCCTCCCGTTTCCTGATGCAGTTTCATGGTCCGAAACTTCCAGACGTCGATCAGCTCGCCATCCCAGCCATGGCGTCTTTGCTTGAAAAACACCGGCCCGGACGAGTCCAGCCAGACGCAAACTCCGATAATCATCATCAAGGGGCTGATCAATACCAGGATCAAAAACGCCAGCACACGATCCTCGATCTCCTTGAGCGCATGATCGAAGCCCACCATCGGCGAAGCCGTCAGGTTGAGTACCGGAATCCCGGCCACTTCGCTCATGGAGTGGTTGAGCAATCGGAACTGAAAGATATCCGGGACAAGCCTGATATCCGCTGTACTGTGACGAAGCTCATGCAACACTTCCTTGACCCGGGCTTCGGCACGAAACGGGAACGCCAGCCATACCTGGTCGATCCGCTCCCGCTGCACGAATGTGCCTAGCTGGGCGATTCGGCCCAACAGGGGGATGTCGCCAATATCGGGCAACCGCTCCAGCGGACGATCGTCAAAGAATCCAACGACATCGAGCCCGGTCCACGGTGCCCGACTGAGTTCGCCGCCAACCCGAACTCCCAATTCTCCCGCTACCACCAGTACCACGCGGCGGCGATTCATACCACTGACTCTCAAAATCCTCAGGACAGCGCGCAGGATGATACGAAACAGGATCAACAGTACCCAGCTTGACACTATCCAGCGCGTCACCCACTGGACTTCGACCGATTGTACCGATTGGGTTATAAAAGCGACGGCAGAAAGGGCCAGGAACGCAGTTGCCCAGGCACCGGTGGCCGCCCACAGCTCGCCGGTAATCGAGGTACCCCGCCAGGTTCGATACAGAGACGAACGACTGAACAGAATCAAGGAGAACAGCAGGCCTACGACTACCGCGATCTTGTAGCTGCTGGGCATGCCAACGGTGCCGTACAGCCAGTAGTAGGAGCCCATCGCCGACAACAGGACCGCCAACAGATCCAGTGCACGCATGGTCGTCGCGAGCACCACCGACTGTTCCTGCAGAACTCCTTTCACTGACATGAACGGGCCTGTCTCGTTGCTGGATGCTGGCGCAGTGCCAAACGCACCCGCCAGCGTATATCGAAAGCCCGGTACGCAGTATCCATGCCACGATACCGCCTGTCGGGGAGTGGTTCGCGCTTCATGCCCGCGAGCGATTGAAAACCCGGGCCAGCTGCAGATAGCCCTTGCGCAGAAATTTCACCGATTCCTCGAGTTCGTGGACGCGTTGCCCCAGTTCATCGTCGTCGGTGCGTTCAGAGTTTCCCGGGTTGTCATTGACCGCGGTGGCGGCCGGCCTGGGTAGTTCAGTGACTCCACCCGCTCGCAGTCCGGTGTCCCGGTGGCCGCGACCGCCAGCTGCCGGGCCACCCACGGGACCAAGCTCGTCAGCCAGTTCCCGGCCGGCTTCGCTGACATGAGAGGCGGTCAGAACATGCAGGTTCTCCAGGTAACCAAAGAGCATCAATCGATCACACAGTACATTGATTTTTCGTGGGATGCCTTCGCTGACACTGTTGATTACCTCGAAGCTGCCGTCATCGAAGCGGGGATCGCCCTGCCAACCCGCGACCCGCAACCGATGCTCTACATAGGCTCTGATCTCTTCCTGTTCGAGTGGACGCAGATGGCAGGACGCGATAATACGCTGCCGCAATTGCTCCAGTCTGGCGGACTGCAGGGTGGCCCGGAACTCGTTCTGGCCAAGCAGGAAACTCTGTAACAGCGGCTTGTCGGAGATCTGAAAGTTTGACAGCATGCGCAACTCTTCCAGGGAAGTGATGGGCAGATTCTGGGCTTCATCGACCACCAGCAGAGCCCGCCTGCCTCCCCGTGCATTGTCGGCCAGAAAATTCTCCAGCCTGCGGATCAATTCGGCTTTGGAGGCCCCTTCGTGACCAATCCCGAACGCCCCCACGACCAGCCTCAACAAGTCATCGGCCTCCACTTGCGTGGTTACCAGGCGCGCCGCAACCACCTGCTCACTATCAAGTTCCGAGAATAGATTCTGCGCCAGCGTGGTCTTGCCGGTGCCAATACCACCGGTGATCACAATAAATCCCTCACCCTGCGAAAGGCCGTAGCGCAGGTAGGACATCGCGCGTCTGTGGCCGCTGCTGCCAAAATAAAAGCTGGAGTCCGGACTGAGCTGAAACGGCTTGCGGGCGAGTTGATAGAATCCGGTGTACATCGGATCCTCGATTGCACATGGGTAACCGTTAATCATGACGGGCGGGCGGGCGTCAGTCAATGTGGATACCGCGCGACGATCTGCGCGGGAGCGCAGGGAAAATCCTGTCGCCGGTATCGGCGCTACGATTTCCTGCAGCGGACGGTCATGACCCCGGTGCCCAGGCTGCCAGGTACTCCTGCAGATGTGACTCATCGGTTTGCTGAAGATAGTCACGCACCAGTGCCACCTCCCGCTCGTACTCTTCGCTGGAGAACCTTCCGCGTATCAACTGAAAGCGCAAATAGATCAGGTAGGTATTGATCACATCAGTATCGCAGTAGTTGCGGATGCGTTCGATCTCGCCGCGCAGATGGCAATCCCAGACCAGTGAGCCGTGCATGCCCAGTTTGCCGGGCAGCCCGAGCAGGACCGCGATCTCATCCAGAGGTGCAACAGCGCGTCCCTGGTAGCCCGCGAGGACGTCCATCAAATCAGTATGGCGCCAATGGAAACGACCCAGGTAGTTGTTCCAGCGAAACCCGTGTTCCTCTTCACCGGTTTCCCAGTAGCGTGGTGCGGCGACACCGTGCACCAGGCTGCGATAGTGCAGGACCGGAAGATCGAAGCCAGCGCCGTTCCAGGACACCAGCGTAGGTGTATATTTCTCGATGCCCTGAAAGAACCTCCGGATCAATTCGGCTTCCGGCGACGCGACAGTGCCGACCGATCGAACGATGAAACGACCGTCCGGTAGTCTCGCGGCAATGGAAATCGCAGCGATTCGCTGCAGATGGTGGCGCAGGAATTCCCTGCCGCTTTGCTGTCTCCGGTGCTGGAACATGGCGGCCGCCACCTGCGCATCGTCGAGACCGTCGAGTTGGTAAAGACGTCGTCCGGCAACCACATCCGGAATTGTTTCGATGTCGAAACACACCAAGTTCAAGATCTACCCCCCGAGAATTTCAGCTAGCCACCTAGCGAAGTTCAGCTAGCGCTGGGCCCAATCCCCCTGGGCGCTCTGGTACCACCAACCCGCCTTGGCGTTGGCAATCCAGCGTCTGGCGAATGTATCGCGAATATCCTGCTCCCATTCCGGATGATCGTTGGCAACGGCGATCTCCTTGTAGAGTGCCTTACGATCCTTGTTATCCGCCGCAACCAATTGCTTGACCTTGCCCCGCTGCTTGGCCGGCACCGATTTCAGATTCCTCACCGCCAGCAACCCGTTGCGGGTCAGCCCCACCGCGCCGCTGTCGAAATACGGGCCAAGTTGGCCAAAGCGCTTCTGCATGCGCCCCTCCAGCTTCTTCACCGCCGGTGTCGAGACATTCAGATTGGCCTGCGCCTGCGCGGTCGGAATGATGAAATCCAATATCAGGCCTGCCAGCCTGTCACGGTGCTGCTTGAAGCGACCGTCGATCTGGGTGGCCGGCTGATCCGGCGCTGGAGCCACTGCAGGCCCCCAGACGTCTTCGATGATCCGGTCAGCAGCCTGTTCGGCTGCCGCCGCCGGAAAGTAGACATTGATGGTGACGCAGGCGGTCAACACCATCAGCATTGCCAGCGACCCGGAGTGTCTTGCTGCGGACATAGTGTTTCTCCTGTTCAAATGATCTCACGCGCAGACCGGCGCAGCATCGTGACACTGAGGCGATTTCTGTCAACAAAGTTATACCCACGGCACACCAGTTTTCGGCCTCTATCGCACGCGCCTTGACGCGGATGGCTGCGTTGGAAATGCTTGCTGTAGTGCGGCTGGAGCGGCGCATTCCCGCCTTGCCCTCCACGCCAATGCACACACGCTCAAAACCGAAAACCGGCATGCCGTGGGTATACTAGCGTGCTTGTCTTTTCGCCTGACTACTCGATTACCGGCCCGGTACTTCGGGTGGCGGCCTTGAGCCTGGAGACCAGCTCTACCCAGTCGACTTCGGCGGCGTGCCCGATCACGTCGATCCGGGGCAATCCTGAACCCTCGACCAGATAGTAACCCTGCCGTGCACTGCCAACCCCCCGCATCCGGCAAACGCCGTTTTCCAGCCGACAGCCCAGCCCCAGACGCTTGTACCTGAATTCATCAAACAGCTTGAGAAAACCACTGGACAGCGCCGCTGCGCCACCACCGCCCAGACTCGACAATCCTTCCACCGCACGCTGGCTGATGCGACGTCTGCCCGCCGGTTTGGCGATACTGCGGATGATGGCATCGAAACGAACCGGTTCCCACCCTACCAGTTCCAGATCATGCACATAACCTTCCACTTTCCCTTCCATGCGTCCGAATGAGAAGGTGCGGGTCAGGGCCAGCAGATCGAGATTGTGCAGATCGACCTCTGCCTGCAACCTTGGCACCACACCCAATGGTTCCTCGATACGCAGTCCGGTCACCGTGATGTCACCGCCAAAGACCCTTGCCAGCAGCGCGCCATCGATCTCGAAAGCCGAGTCGAAGTAGCGGGCCCTGGGTATCATTCCGGACAGATCGCCGGCCATTGGGGGCCAATCGAGAGCAGCAGTCAATCGTTCCAGTGACACCGCGCTGATCTGCGCTTGCAGTGACCAACTGGGAGATTGACTGAGCAGACCCTTGGTCTGGAGACTGCCGATGTCAACGGCGCCATCCAGCAACGGCAGGTGTAGCGGACGGGCGAGAACGAGTTCACCACCCACGCTGTCGATCAGTGCCTGTGAAGCCCCGAGAGGGATGCTGTAGAGGCTGGCTGAGTCCCAGGCGATCCGACTGGTCTGTGGGGAACCGGAGGCCGCCCATGCCACATCGGCGAAGAGATTGCTGAACCCATAGAGGCCTTCACGGTCGGCGATATCCAGCGCCTCGGCCCTGACATACAGCTTTTGCAGTGCTCCGGAACGATACTCGACCCCCGCTCTGGCCCACCCGGAAAGATCCAGCCCGCCGCCGGCGGTAGCGGTCAGAAACGGCTGCAAATAGGTCTCGTAGGCGTCTCCGATCTGTTCCATATTCGCATCGATCCGTATGCCACGCAGCTGCCAGGGCTGGATACTGACCTGCAGCTCTCCGGTCAGCTTCATGACCTGCGGATGGGTGTAAGACAGACCGGATACCGACATGCCCTGCGCCGTGGTTCTCAGATCAGTAGTCAACTGCAAAGGCCGACCGGGTGTCGCCTCAACATAGACCGGGTCCACATAAATGCTGCCGCGCTCGACCGCTACGGTGTGGTGTGAGCGCCACTCGCGGCCAAGGCCCTCGGCCTTCGTCTCGAGTCTGAGATCCACACCATCCAACTCCAGCAAGCCTGCCGTATCGGCCGCGGCCAGACCGGTTGCGGCGGCCGACAACTCCAACGTCCAACGGGTGTCCGCACTACCGCTGGCGGTCATTTTCAAGCGCGCGGTTCCGGCAGCCAGTGAGTATTCCACAGCCGCCGGCAGCAACCGGGCACCGTATGCGCCAATCCTCGCCAGATCCAGAGCATCCGCCTCCAGCTCAAACCACCAATCCTCGCCCTGCAGCCGACCCTTGAGACCGACATCCGACCCTGCCACCTGTATAGTTCCTACCTCCAGGCTGCCTTTTCCTTCGATGGGCAGATAGTCCAGTTGCACTCCGGTAAGCGGCGCCTGAAACCAGGGATGGGAAACGGTCAGGGTGCCATCCACACAACTGATCCTGGTGACTCCCAGGCGATAGCCGCCGCAGCGCAATTCCAGATCACTGATCCTCCCCAGAGGTTGTGCGAGCGTCAGTTCGGTGGCAGTGATCAGTAGCGGACTGTCGTCGACCGGGACTAACACCCGTAGCTGCGACAAGCTCCAACCGGGTCCGGACAGGGAACCAAGCTCCAGTTCAATCGCAGCCCGCAGGGAAAGGGGCCAGATCAACAAACTGACGGACAATGTCACTGTCAACAACGCGGCATAGAAGGGGCAATGCCCCGCAACGCCGGCGGCATCGGTCGATGCCAGTGAACAGACGGCGGTTTGAAACGGTCTGTTCGGTGCAGCCACAACCACAGGTATCGCGGATCGAGACAATGGATGGAAAGACCTGTTCAAATCTGGCAGTTCCGAGACAGACCAGCCGTGGCCCGGGCCAATCCTAACCCGCCGGAAACACTCCGGTGGACAGATAGCGGTCACCACGGTCGCAGATGATAACCGCGATCACGGCATGTTCGAGTTCCTCGCTCAGACGCAATGCAGCCGCCACCGCCCCTCCGGAAGAAATCCCACAAAAGATCCCCTCACGGGCCGCCAGTGACCGGGTGGTCTGCTCGGCCTCCTGCTGACTCACTTCCAGCAGCCGATCGACGCGTGAAGGTTCATAGATCGCCGGCAGATAGGCCTGGGGCCAGCGCCGGATTCCCGGAATCTGCGCACCTTCGGCAGGCTGTACACCGATCACCTGGATGTCAGGATCGCATTCCTTGAGATAGCGGGATACTCCCATGATGGTACCGGTGGTGCCCATGGAACTGACAAAATGGGTCAACTGCCTGCCGCTGTCCCGCCAGATTTCCGGTCCGGTGTGCTGGTAGTGGGCCAGCGGGTTGTCGGGGTTGCTGAACTGATCGAGTACCCGGCCCTCCCCTCTGTCCTGCATGCGTGCAGCCAGATCACGTGCGCCTTCCATGCCATCGTCGGCCGATACCAATATGATTTCAGCGCCGAAAGCATACATGACCGCCCGGCGTTCCGCGCTCATGGTTGCAGGCATGATCAGTTTCATCCGGTAACCTCTCATGGCCGCGGCCATCGCCAGAGCGATTCCGGTGTTACCACTGGTGGCCTCAACCAGAGTGTCTCCGGGTTGGATCTCCCCACGCTGCTCTGCGTGCCGTATCATGCTGATTGCCGGACGATCCTTTACCGATCCGGCAGGGTTGTTGCCTTCCAGTTTGGCCGCTATCGTGTTGGAGGTATCTCCAGGCAAGCTTTGCAGGCGTACCAGCGGAGTATTGCCGACAAAGTCCTCAACCCTGCGGAAGACGTGATGAGACAACTGTTTTTCCTCAATTCCGGGCAGCACCGCTATTAAGACTAGTGCCCGCAGCATGCCGGCACAACCGGGTGGCAACCGGTCCGGACCCAGCCGGTTCGCCCCGACACCATTGTCGTGCCCATGACCCGACCCGGTATTCGCCGCACTTTGCTGATGTTCGCGATGGTCCCCGCCATCTTGACCGGGGCCGCACTCCTGGTATTCGTACTCACGGGGCACCATCGCGCGATGACAGAGGATCTGCAACTCCGGGGCGAAATGCTGGCCAACGGCATCGCCAGCGCTGCCAGTGACGCTGCAGGCAACGATCCGGCCACCATCGAGTCCCTGGTCACCCTGGCGACTGCGCAAGCGGATATCAGGAGAGTCACAGTGTCTTCGCCAGCGGGCAGACACATCATCGACCGGATTTCGGAGCAAAGTCGACAAAGAGTGCTGAGCAACCCGGAAGACATACCGGATGTTTCAAGGCTGCTCGTAGTGGTCGCCGATGTAGCTGACCCTGCCGCCACCACAGCGCTTGCACGCGGTGCAGCAGTCCCACCAGGGCAGGTGCGAATCGAGCTCTCCCGCGACCGGATCGTAGCCTCCACCGTGCTGTTGGGGTTGACGGCGGCGCTGTTGCTCGGTATTTCCGTAATTGTGGTCGTGGCGATTGCGATACCGGGGGGAAGATGGATCGCACGACCGTTGCGGCAACTGGTTGCATTGGTGGAAGAGCTCCAGCGCGGTAACCTGTCGGCCCGGGCGAGGCAACAGTCCCGGGGTCTGGTCGGTGATCTGGAGCATCGCTTCAACGCCTTGGCCCGAGCAATCCACGACTCGCAAGAACACCTGCTGCAACGGGCGCAGCGATCGACCCTGGAGGCGCGGACCAGCCTCGCAAAACTCGAAGAACACAACGCAGAACTGGAGTCGGCACGTCGCAAGGCGATGGAGTCCAGCCGTCTGAAATCAGAATTCCTGGCGAATATGAGCCACGAGATACGCACGCCGATGAATGGCATCCTGGGTTTCCTCGAGCTCCTGGAACAGACCGATCTTGACACCTCTCAAAAAGCCTATCTGGGTACCGTCCGCGGCTCCGCCAACCACCTGCTAAACCTGCTCAACGACATCCTCGACAGCTCCAAGATCGAGGCCGGCAAGCTGGAACTGCGCGCCGAGCCATTCTCTTTGAGGGGGTCCTTGGAGGAGGCAGTGGGGCTGTTTGCGGTAAACGCGGAAGACAAGGGCCTGCAACTGTCGCTGGACGTGGATCCCGGGTTGCCGGGCTGTTACCTGGGTGACAGTCCCAGACTGGTTCAGGTGATATCGAATCTGGTCAGCAACGCCATCAAATTCACCGAACGTGGCCGAGTACATGTGCAGGTGGACCGCTGCGACGGTGAAGACCGGCAGCAGTGGTTTCGTATTGCGGTGAGCGACACCGGCATCGGCATCGCGGAGGTGGATCGGCAGAAATTGTTCGGGGCCTTCGCCCAGCTCGACTCATCCGTGTCCCGACGACGCGGCGGAACCGGACTGGGGTTGACCATCAGTCGCCACCTGGTCACTTTGATGGGGGGAACCATAGAGCTGCAAAGCAATCCCGGCAAAGGCAGTTGTTTTGCCATTCGCCTGGCTCTGCCAGAGGTGGACGCCGCAGATGATGCAGAATCCAAGTCCGCCGTTCCAACGGAACAGAGGGTCTGGCTGGTTTCCGACGATCCGATACTCGCCCGAGGCATCGATCACCAGTTGCAGTGGCTTGGTGCGGTACTGAAGGTTGTTCCGTCACAACAGGACCCGTCTCTGCTGACAGAACTACAGCAACCGCTGTCACACCGTCTTTGCGTATTGATCGACGCCGGGGTGCCGGTCGATTTGCCGAAACTGGTCACCCGGTGGACCAGCCGCCGGCCCGGCGGCACGGAGATCGCCCTGCTGCTGCTCGGTGGTTACGGCCAAACCGCGCTCGGCGCCACCCCACTCGAGAATGTCGACATCGCCTTTGCGGCCAAACCGCCGCGAACTGGCGAGCTGGTGAGATTGATCGATCACAGTGACCAGGGCGGCCCGCCCGGCGCTCGTCACACACCGTCCGTGCATGGCATGGAACCTGCTGAGCCGCCCCGGGGTATGCGGGTGCTGCTGGCGGATGACAATCCGGTCAATCGCAGATTGGCTGGATTGTTCCTCCATCAGCTGGGCGCCATCGTGGATGAGGTGAATGACGGGCAGGACGCCGTTGCGGCTTGTGAGACCAGCACCTACGAGGTGATCCTGATGGACCTGCATATGCCGCATGTGGACGGTACGGAGGCTACGATGCGGATTCGGCAGCTGACAGACAACAGCAATGCTACCGCGCCCATTGTCGCATTGACGGCCGACGCAACAGAAGCAGACAAGGAACGACTGCTACAACTGGGTATGGATGACCTGGTGACCAAACCGATTACTCAACAGGCGCTGCGAACCCTGCTATGCCGGTGGCATCGCGAACACCTGGGAGAAGACCGTTTCGGGACGGCAGGCGAAGATCACAGTGACGCTACAGGATCTGCGAATGAAGCCACTACGCTCTGAAGACCTATGTGAACAGCCAGCCATCTACGATCGCGACGAGGCGCTGCACCAAGTCGGTGGCAACCCCCGGATCGCAGACGAACTTCTGCAGATGATGATTAGCGAACTGCCCGCACAGAGCGCCCAGCTAAGCGTAGCGATACGATCAGAAGATTACGAGGAAGTGCGCCGACTTGCGCACCGTGTCAGTGGATCGGCTAGCTGTTGTGGCACCCCCGCTGTCCACGAGGCCTGTGCAGCGGTACAGGCCAGTATCCGCGAACAAGCCCTCGCTGATACCCCATTGCTGATCGAAGTACTACAGGAGCAGATCAGTCTGCTGCTTGAGCACACCGGCGAGGGCGGCCACAACGTTCCGAACCCATCGGCCTAGCCCGCACTTCTCACCAGTGCGCGTGCATCTGGTGAGAAATGCGGGCTAAGCCGACTGCAGCCGCGCCTGTACCATCAGGCGCTTCATCTCGGCGACCGCCCGGCCCAACCCGGTGAACAGCGCCCGGCCCACGATGGCGTGACCGATGTTGAGTTCCTGGATATCCGCCAACGCCGCAATTCGCTGCACATTGAAGTAGTTGAGCCCGTGGCCTGCGTTGACCCACAACCCCAGCGCGACACCGCGGCTGACCGCGTCGACGATGCGCTGATACTCGGTCCGCCGCGCCACCTCACCATCAGCATCGGCGTAGCAGCCGGTATGAATCTCGACTTTGTTGGCGCCGGCCCGGGCACTGGCCTCGATTTGGGCAAGGTCAGGGTCCACGAACAAAGAGACCAGAATGCCCGTTGATTGCAGGCGGTCACACGCAGCAGCGATACGGTCGCTGTCACTGAGGACATCGAGCCCACCCTCGGTGGTCAGCTCCGCGCGCCGCTCCGGTACCAGGCAAACGTCCGCCGGGCCCATACGCTCGGCAATCTCGAGCATTTCCGGGGTAACCGCCATTTCCAGATTCATGCGTGTCTGCAGCACTTCTCCCAGCACCTCGACATCGCGATCCCGAATGTGGCGGCGATCCTCGCGCAAATGTATCGTGATGGCATCGGCACCCGCCTGCTCGGCCTCGATCGCGGCCTGTACCGGATCTGGATAGCTTCCTTTTCGGACCTCCCGCAAAGTGGCGATATGGTCGATGTTGACGCCCAGCTGAATCACTTGAATCACCTTGTTGTGCTGGCCCTGGCAGACAACCAGTATACCCCGTCGCACGCAGATTTTCGGGCCATTAGGCGATTGGCCGAAACAAAGTTACCAGATTGCGCAGGATTTTCGTCTGCCTGCAAGGCGCGGAAAGGGGCGCATAGTTGCGCTATGTAACCCTTTCCGCAACGCAGCAGGCGGGCGGAAGGACAAGCAAGCTGGTAACTTTGTTGAGAGAAATCGCCTTAGTGCATGTGCCTGCTGGTGCGCCTCGAAT
>CBDVAK010000016.1:0-22346 GCA_965371945.1 uncultured Candidatus Competibacteraceae bacterium | reverse complement strand
TGCCATTCGAATGCAGCCAGTTTCATGAGTTCCTCAACGGGTGTGCTCGGGTATCAATACAGTGGAAGCCGTGGTCCGCCGCTGCTCCAGCGCACGATGAGCCAGTTCGGCCTCGGCAAGCGCAAAACGCTGGCCGATCTCGATGGTAACGATGCGCCGATCGATCGCATCGAACAGACGTTTGGTAATGGCGGCAACCTGGTCGGGGGTATCCGTGTAGTGCCCGAAATTTGGTCGGGACAAGGTGGCGGACACCGAGGCCAGCGAGCCCACGTCCCACAAGCCGATATCGCCGGAGGCCTGTCCGAAGCTGATCAGATGGCCGCGCATGGCGAGTGCCGCCACCGAATGGGCGAAACTGTCGCGGCCCACCGCGTCATAGATCACATCGGCACCATGGCCACCGGTCAGCGCAAGAACCTGTTGCTCGAGGCTTTGTTCGCCCGGCAGGATCACATGGTGAGCACCCGCGGCCCTGGCGATGCGTGCTTTCGCCTCGGTCGAAGTGGCGCCAATGACGGTCGCACCAAGGTAGTTCGCCCACTGACACAGGATTCGCCCAACTCCTCCTGCCGGCGCATAGACCAGCACCGTCTCACCCTTGGTCACCGCATGCACCCGGTGGAGCAGGAATTCCGCGGTCATGCCTTTGAGCAGGCCTGCTGCTGCCGTGACATCGTCGATGGAATCCGGTAACGGCACCAACAGCGACGCATCCATGGTGCGCACCGTCGCATAGGCACCCAGCGGTGGACAGGCATAGGCGACGCGCTGCCCCGGTAACAGATGGCGCACACCGGCGCCGACATCGATGACCTCGGCAGCCGCCTCCATTCCCGGTGTGCCCGGTGGATGCAAGAGGTCGAAGTAGCCGTTGCGGCAGTAGATATCGATAAAGTTGACGCCGATGGCGGTTTGCCGCAAACGCACTTCGCCGCGCCCCGGTGGCGGCGCGGTGATGTTGGTGGAATGCAGTTCTTCCGGGCCACCGTATCGGTCGATCACCATGGCCATGCCTTCGATCGCCTTTGCGGCACCCGCTCCGGGTTCAGTCGCTACGCCCGGCTGCGTCGACTCAAGCCTTGATTGAATGGCGGCAAATCCAGCCTGATAGACCTTTTCAGCGACCAATTCCGCCATTTCACGTTCGCGCCCCACGGGCGCATCGAACCTGGAACTCCAGGACCAGAAGGTCCGGTTGCCATCGGTCACAGGTTTGAGTTCGACCCGCGCAATGTAGTTGTCGAGCGGGATCTCGCTATCGACGATGGCATAGGAAAAAGAGTGATCCTGATCGGAGAGCGCCAGCAGTTGTTCGCGCAGACGTTCGCCACCCGTCAGCACGAAATTGCGGACCGCACCGATTTGATCGCTGCGCAGGCCCTGTTCGACCGTGCTACGGGAAACCGCCGGGTGCCAGCGGTCGTGGCCGTTGAAATCGCGCAGCAGCTCCCACACCTGGCGCAAAGGCGCATCGACAATCGTGCTGCGGCTGACCGTGATCAACGGTCAGCGTCGGAAACGGTCTTTGAGCGAATCGAACCCACCCTGAAAGACGCCCTGCCCGATCAGTTCGACCAGATCGGCTTCCTGCTCCGACGCGCACTCGAAATCGGCGGACCACTCGGCAAATGTGCGTCCACCGTCGGTGACCGGTGTCAGTTTGAGGGTGGCGATATAACCCTCCACAGCCATCGGGCTCTCGAGGATGGAATAGGTACAGCTATAGTCGTAGTCGGACAGGGCCAGCAAACGCTCGCGAATGTAGCCGCCATCTTGCAAGCGAAACGCGCGCACGCAACCGACCTGGTCTGCCGGTGCTCCGCCTTCTATCCGGCTCTCCGCAATCGCCGGGTGCCAGTCCGGCAGGCCATTGAAATCACGGATCACAGACCAGACCCGCTCGGCACCTGCCTCGATCACCGAGGATGTGTACACATGGGTCATTTCTAGTCTTCCGTCTTGTTGCGCGTCTGCGCATCCCTGGCGATGCTCTGGGCGTCTTTGGCGGTTCGGAATATATCGCCCATGCGTGACACATTGGGGTTTTCCACACCGATCTCTTTCAGCATCTCGTCTATGAGTGGCGCCTGGGCGCGATAGCGCAATGCACTTTCGATCACTTCGTCGGTCGGCGAGCGATGTCCCCCCCCGCCGCTGCCGCTCAGGCCATCGACATGCAGTATCTTGATTGCTTCGATATTCTCCATGGGCCGCACACTTTCACGCACGATGCCCTCGAGTCGATCGATCATCCTGGTTTTGAGCATCGCCATCCGGGCATCCTCGCTGAGGATGTTGTCCGCCTCGTGACGCAGTCGCCGGGCCTCGGCCGCCACAGCGGCCGTGACCTGCTGAGCCTCCGCGGCGATCTTGGCGGCATCGGCATCCTTTACCGCCAACAGCAGGTCAATTTCCGCAATCCGTTGCGCAATCACCGTTTCACGCGTCGTCACCACTCGCTCCTCCGCCTCGACCGCGCGGGCCTGCGCCGTTTCCGTTTCCACGCGCTCCCCGGCTTGTTCGGACTGCTTTTTGAGCACCGCGATCTGTCGTTCGATTTCCGCCAGTTCCAGGGCCTGGTTGCGTTCGATGTCCAGTCGTTTCAGATCTCTTTCCTTGAGTATGCGAACCTCATCGAGCCCACGATCCGATGCTATTCGCGCGCGTTCAATTTCCTCCTGCGCAGCAATCTCGGTCTCTTCCAGAGACTGGCGCTGCTCGATCTGCTGGGCACGAAGCAGGCGATCGCGCTCGATGCGGGCTGCATCCAGGGCTTTTTCCTGCTCTATGCGTCCTGACTCGACCAGTTTGTGGGCCTCGATCTTGGCGCCTTCGATCTCCTGGCTGCGTCTGATATCCAGCGATTCGGTCTCCTGTTCCGAGACGATGCGGGCCTCGTGCAATTGACGCTCGGACACGATGCGCGACCTTTCCAGGTCTTCGTTGGCAGCTATCTCGGCGTTCTCCACCTCGTGGCGTTGACGTATCTGCTGCATCTGGATGTGCTGCTCGCGCGCTATACGGGACTCTTCGAGCACCCGTTCCTGGGCGATGCGGGCTTGCTCGAGTTGCTCCTGCACCGTGATTTCAGCCTCTTCAAGTGCTTTCTGACGCGCTATCTCACGCTCACGTGTTTCCTGTTCGTTGGCAATCCGGGACTGAGCGACCTCGGCCTCCCTGACGGTGCGTGTTCGCTGTATCGCGGCATTCTGTTCGGCTCGCAAGGCCTCCAGTTCCTGCTCCTGATTCAACCGTGAACTCTCGCTTTCCTGCTCGAGCTTGAGCGTTTCCTGTTCTGATACCAGATTGCGGGTGCGGATGGCCACCATGGACGTTTGCTCGATATCGTTGCGCAGCTTGCGCCGTGCCTCGATCGTTTCGATAAGCTGCGTCATGCCCTCCGCGTCGAAGCGGTTCGCGGGCTTGAAGAACTCGAGGTCGGTCTGGTCGAGATCGGTGATCGCCACCGATTCCAGTTCCAGTCCGTTCCGTGCCAGCGCCGCCGCGGCACGTTGTTCGACCTTGGCAACAAAACCCGCCCGATTTTCGTGCATTTCGTCGAGGCTCATCTCAGCGCTGACGGATCGCAACGCACCCACGAACTTGCCCGACAACAGTTCCGCGAGACTCTCGGGATTCATCGTCCTGCTGCCAAGCGTCGATGCCGCCATCGCCACCGCGGCCGGTTCCTGCATCACCCGTACGAAAAACTCCGCCGCGATATCAACACGCATGCGGTCCTGGGTGATGACCGCGTTTTCGCGTGTCATGGCTACCGGGATGCGCACCACGTTCAGATTGACTGACGTGATCTCGTGAACGATTCGCAGCACCAGAGCGCCGCCATTGATCACCACCGTTTCACCACCCAGGCCGGTGCGAACGAATGCGATCTCCTTGCTCGATCTGTGGTATAGCCAGTTCAACAGATAAACCACCACGGTGATCGCGATGACCACGACGATCAACCAGAGAATGATCGACCCAAGCAGACTGCTGGTCATGGTCTCAAACTCCTTTGTTGCCGGTCCCGATTGCCTTGAATGCCCGGGTCTGTGCGGTCAGCGCAATTTCAGTTGGCAGACGCTCCATGGACGAGGCACCGTAGAACCCATGGCAGTTTTCAGTGTTCTGAAGTACATAGCGGGCATCGCCAGGTGTCGACACGGGTCCGCCATGCACCAGCACGATGATTTCGGGATTGATCTTGAGTGCCGCCCGGGACCAGGAATCGACCAGAGCTGTGCAGTCCTCGAGTCGCAATGCCGTCTCCGCGCCGATCGAACCACCGGTGGTCAGCCCTAAATGACACACCACGATATCGGCGCCGGCCTGCGCCATGGCAGTTGCGTCGTCTTCGTTGAAAACATACGGCGTCGTGAACAGATCCTTGGCGTGGGCGAGGCGAATCATGTCCACCTCCTGACCGTAGGACATGCCCGTCTCTTCGAGATTGGCGCGGAACGTGCCATCGATGAGGCCAACCGTGGGGAAGTTCTGCACGCCTGAAAAGCCGACTGCTTTGATCTGATCGAGGTAGTGATCGAAGATGCAGAATGGATCGGTTCCGTTGACGCCGGCGAGCACCGGCGTTTCGGCAACGACCGGCAGGACCTCGGTCGCCATTTCCATGACGATTTCGTTGGCGTTGCCATAAGCCATGAGCCCGGAAAGAGACCCCCGGCCCGCCATACGATAGCGCCCCGAGTTGTAGATGACGATCAGATCGATGCCGCCGGCCTCTTCACATTTGGCGGACAGGCCGGTACCCGCGCCGCCGCCCACGATCGGTACACCCTGGCGTTTCATCTCATTGAATTTCTGCAACAACACTTGCCGCTCAATACCTGGCATTTTTGAAGGTCCTCCCAACAGGATTGATTTCTTCGAGCGCGCTCACCACTGCTTGCGCGAATTCGGGATCGTTGATGTGGTGGGGGGTTCGCATCAGACGACGAGTGCCGGTCTCTTCGAAACCGTGGGCAATCGCCTCGAACAGGGCGCGATCGGCATCCGGGTCATGGAATGCCTCGCCCGGTTTATCGAGCGCCGATACCCCACCTTCGGGCAACAGGAAACGCACCGGGCCGGTCATCCGGTTGAGCCTTGCGACGATCCAGCTTCCCATGCGCGCATTTTCATCGGCAGTGGTCCGCATCAGGGTGACTTGAGGATTGTGTTCGACGAACAGCCGCCGGGAATATCGGTCCGGCACCGTGTCTCGGGGGCCGAAATTAACCATGTCCAGGGCGCCGACTGACCCGACATAGGGAATCCGGGTGCGGATAAACGCCCCGAACCTGTCCTCGGTCGCGGCGAATACGCCGCCCATCATCATGTCGCAGACTTCTGTCGTGGTGAGGTCGATGACAGCCGCCAGCATGCCACTGTCAGCCAGCTTCTCCATCGATCTGCCGCCGGTTCCAGTGGCATGGAAGACCATGCAATCGTAGTCTTTGCCGAGCAGCGCCATGATCTGCTGGACCGCTGTGGTGGTCACCCCGAACATGGTCAAACCGAGACCCGGTTTGTCGGTTTCCCCCTGGTAACCGGGCCGCGCGGATGCGCTGCCTTTTACCATGCCTGCCAGCGCGTTGGCACCATTCGACAGCACCTGCCGTGAGATGCGGTTGAGTCCCTGCACATCGGTCACCGAGTACATCATCATGATGTCCGAGGGTCCGACATAGTCACTCACATCGCCTGAAGCGACCGTCGATATCATCACCTTTGGCACACCCACCGGGAGCGCGCGCATCGCGGGTGTGACAAGCGCGGTGCCACCCGATCCGCCGGCCGAGATGATGCCAGTCATGTCGCGCCGTTGACGGGTCCAGTTCTCGAATGCCTCCGCCATGGCGCGCACCGCACCGCCCCGATCGCCGGTGAATACTGCACCGGCCCCGCGAGCGTGCCAGGCGGCGATCACATGGGGGGGAATGTCCGCGGAAGAGGGTTTGCCGGAGGTAGACAGGTCAATGCTGATGACGCGCAGTCCATGGCCAGCCAATTGAGCACGGATATAGTTGAGTTCCGCCCCTTTGGTATCAAAGGTACCAGCCAGATACACTGCACCGTCGACAGGGGTGTCGCCGGAGACCCTTTGCTCCTTGAACAGCGGCTCAGGTTTGGCATCGAATGGTCTAACCGGTTGTTCGGCGGGCCGCGCACGCGCCGACGATGCCCTGGGCTGATCGTTTTGCAGCCAGGACGCGGCCGACCACCGTGTCGGTGGAACATAGACCAGATCCGACTTGCCGGTGTCAACGGATTCAATGGTCTCTTGCCGAGCTGTTTCCGGCATTGCAGGCCGCACTTGCACAGGTTCGGAAGACGTTGCCACGGGCGGCGAATCCTCCACCACGGGCAGGTCGATATCATCGTGGGAATGTCGGCCCACCCCGAGCAGCCGTTCCTGCAGCGTCCGATCGCCCGCCAGCTGAGCCGCCGGCATAATCCGTGCGATGCGGCCGTTCACCATGATTGCGATGTCCTCGGAAATCGAGGTGGCGACCGCGATATTCTGTTCGATCAGTAAAATGGACACCTCGCGCTCCGCCACCAGATGGGCAAGCAGTTTTTCCACCTGATCGACGATGACCGGTGCGAGACCCTCCGTGGGCTCATCCAGCACCAGCAGTCTCGGGTTTTGCAGAAGCGCACGCGAGATCGCCAGCATCTGCTGCTCACCACCGGAGAGCTGACCGGCGCCATTTTGCCGCCGCTCGAAAAGACGGGGAAACGTCTCGTAGATGCGGTCTGGGGTCCAGGCACCATCCGTCTCCGCCAGGCGCAGATGCTCATCGACCGACAGCGACTGCCAAAGCCGGCGCCCCTGGGGGGTATAACCGATGCCTTTGGAGGCAATCTTGTGAGTAGGCAGCCTGGTGATCTCCTCCCCGTAGTAACGTATCGACCCGCGCCGCGCCGGCAACAGACCCATCACGGTGTTGCAGAGCGTGGTTTTACCCATCCCATTGCGCCCGACCACCGCATGTACGCCCTTGTCGAGGGTCAGATTGACCCCTTGCAAGGCATGAGAGCTGCCGTAGAAAACGTGCAGATCCCGAATCTGCAGCACCGGCGATGAGGCGCTGTGCTGATGGCTGTGACGATCCCGGTCAGCCATGCCCCTGCCCAAGATAGAGTTCCTGCACGTCAGGATCGTTCTCGATTTCCTCCGGCGTACCTTCCTTGAAGATCCGACCGTTGTGCATCATGGTGACGCTCTCGGATACTCGAAGCGCAACATCCATATCGTGCTCGATGATGATGTAGCCCATGTGTTCCGGCAGCGCGCGCAGGATTTCAACCAGTTCGCTGCGTTCGGTTGGCGACAATCCGGCAGCGGGCTCATCGAACAGGATCAGGCGGGGCGCACCGGCGAGTGCAAGCGCGATTTCAAGCTGGCGCTGCGCACCGTGGCTCAACTCGGCAACGAGGGTGTCCCGAAACTCCTCCAGATGCACTGCACCCAGCAGCGTCTCCGCTGCGTCCATGGCGCTGTCGTCTCTCGCCGGGCGCTTCAAAGAGAAACGCCTGCGGCTCACACCTCGACAGGCCAGGTAGATGTTGTCGATGACAGCAAGACCAAAGAAGAGCTGGGAAATCTGATAGGTCCTGCGAAGACCGCGACGGATCCGTTCCTGAACGGGAAGGTCCGTCACGTCTTCTCCAAACAACCTGACGCGACCGGTGGTGGGTGGAAAGTCACCCGTGATCGCGTTGAACAGGGTGGTTTTCCCCGCTCCGTTTGACCCCAGGACCGCACGACGCTCTCCCGCCTGGACGGCAAAATTGATATCCGCCAACGCGACCAGTGCACCAAAGTGGCGACTGACCGCCTCCAGCTCCAGCGCATATCTGCCGGTACTCTGGAGGCGGGAAAGCGCGTCGATCCTAGCCTGCATTTCGCACCAGATGCACGCGCACTGGCGCGGAATGCGGGCTAGCCATCCGGGGCAGGTCCGCTCTACTCACAAAGCGGATTTTCACGCCCGACCGGCCCGTACTTCAGAAACTCTTCGTACGACAAACCCAGTGTCTGGCTGACCTGCGGGATGACCTTGATGGTCTTGTTCAACAGGTTGCCGTCCGGCCCTTCGGTAACTTCCGTGAGGTAGATGTCGGCGATCGCCTGGCGTCTTTCGTCGAGCGACACCATTCCGGTCGGTGTTTGGAACTTGAGCGTGGACAGCACGGCACGATACTTCTTGCCGCCGTCAGAAAGGTCGCCGTTCACCTCGTCAAGCCCCAGCAGCGCGGCCTTGGTATCGACGTAGTAACCGTGCGCGAACAAAGACGGCGACGGGAAACCATCCGGAAACTGGGCTTTGTAGGCGGCCACGAACTTCGCCCAGCCCTCGTCGTCCCAGGTATCCGAAATGGGACCCGCCGACGGCGTGCCGACCACGAAGTCACGGGTTCTGCCCTTGGAGCCGAGCACCGTCTGGTCCACCGTGATCGAGCCACCGATCAGAGGCAGCTCTCCACCGGCCTGCTCGTACTGAGTCAGGAAATTGACCGCGTCGGCACCACCGAGGGCGACATAGATCGCATCGACGTCGTCAGGCAGCGCCGCGATGACCGAGGAGTAGTCTTTGTTACCGATGGGCACCCAGAAGCGGGCATCCATCGGCGCCTTGCCACCGAGACGGCAAAAAGGTTCCAGGAAACCAAACACCTGTGTGTAAGGGAAAGAATAGTCTTCGGCCAGCACGGCCACCGTACGGTAGCCTTTGTCGTTGTAGACATACTCGCCGAGCCCGGCCATCCACTGTGCACCGTCGGTGCTGAAGCGGAAGAAATTGTCGGCCGGGTTGCGCAATGTCGTGTCCTGGGCGGCCGAGGTGCCGTTGAGGAAAGTCACATCAGGCTGGGTCTTGGCGTAGTCCTTTATGGCAAGGCCTTCGGATCCGGAAAGAGGCCCGACCAAAATCTGCACCCCATCCTGCTCCACCAGCTTGCGCGCCGCACGCACGGCACTGTCCGGAGAGGCATCGGAAGACCCTGTAATCAACTCGATCTTCTTGCCACCGGCCGTGTAATTGAACTCCTCGAGCGCCATCCTGACGCCACGCATACCATCTTCACCGAGAACCGTGAAAGCGCCCTCCAATGTTGCGAGCGCCCCCATTTTGATCGTTTCCTGCGCTATCGACGGGTTGGCAAGCGCCAAGGCCGCCAACGACGCCAGACCCATCCTGGCCAATCGAGCCATAGTTGATCGGGCCTTGGTTGATCGGGACATGGTTAATCGGGACATGTAATCCTCCACTAGTACGTTTCAGTTTTCTTGAGCGTTCCTGCCGGGTCGGAATCGCTTTGATCCGCGCTGCGTGGTTCCCGCCGCGCATATCTTTCGAACCGAATCTTTGCCCGGATTCGACTCCAAAGTCCTATGAGACCATCCGGTGAAAACAGGATGATCAGAAGAAAGGCAAACCCGATCACCGTATTGAAACGCTCCCGGTCGATCAGATCAATCGCGAAGTTCTCGAGCAACACAAAGGCGATAGCACCCACAAAGGGGCCGATGGGATGGCGCAACCCGCCCACTACCGCAATCACCAGTATGTCGATCACCACATCCACGCCGATCGAGCCGGGAGAAATGCGGCCGTTGAACCACACCAGCAGCACCCCCGCGGTCGCAGCCATGAGGCCGGAGACAAAGTATGCGGCGATCCGGTGCAGGGTCACGTCGAAGCCCAGTGCGCGCATTCTTCGCGGGTTATCCCGGATAGCCTGCAGACTCAAGCCGAAAGTCGAGCGCGCGCAATAGACAACCGCGCCAAAAAACCCCGTGGCGATGGCAAGCGTGAGGTAGTAAAAAGGAACAGGGTCGCGCCAGTAAATGCCCATCAATGTCGGCGGTTCAACCCCTGCATAACCGGTAAAACCATTGAATATGACGTAGTTCTGGCGCACGAAATAAAAGAATGCCACCGCGATCGCGAGGGTGATCATGATCGTGTAGATGCCCTCCGTGCGAACGGAGACGGCGCCGATCAGGGCGCTGAACAAGGCTGCAAGCAATATCGCCGTCGCGACCGTCAGCCACCAGGGCCACCCCAACCCCATGACACCTACGCTGTTGTCACCGAGTATCGCCACCAGATAGCCTGCAAGCCCAGCCACCGTGAGTTGCGCCAGACTCACCATGCCGCCATACCCCGCCAGCATCATCAGCGACAGAGCGATAGTGCCTAGGATTAACGAATAGGCCCCGATCTGGAAAGTAAAAAAACTGGAAGCAAAAGCGGGATAGGCGAGCACAAACACGCCAATCAGGATGACACCGGGGTGTACATTCGCAAGCGGCGAATTGGCCGAGAACAATCGGCGGGCATCCATCCTACCTGCCCCCCATCAGTCCCTGCGGGCGGACCGCAAGAACCACGACGAGGATAAGGAACGTCAGCACCACACCGTAGGTCGGGAAGTAGGCGAGCCCAAACTGCTCGGTGAGGCCAATCAGCAGCGCACCGATGGCGGCACCGGTGATGGAGCCCAGGCCTCCGACGATGACCACGATCAACGACGCCAGCAGGTATCGGATATCCTCGCCGGGCGCGATCGAAAGCGCGGTGCCGCCGATGACCCCGGCAAAGCCGGCCAGGCCGGCACCGATGCCGAACACAATCGCGAATACCAGCTGAACATTGACCCCCGACGCAGCGAGCATCTCGCGGTCATTGACGCCAGCGCGAATCATCATGCCGAGTTTGGTGCGGTTGAGGAAAAGCCAAAGTGCGATCCCGACCGCTACGGCCACGCCAAGCACCACCAGGCGATAAACCGGATATTTGATATACACAGGGTCACCGGAAGACTTGATGACCGACACGATGGGGAGTTCGGTTGCGCCGAACAGCCACTCGGGTGGTGCGAACTGGTAGGTGGTGCCGGTCCACACGGCCAGCATCAGGTCGGCTGCAATGATCGATATCGCTATCGTTACCAGGGTCTGGCGCAGGTCATCCCCTTCCATCCTCCTGAACACCAGAACCTGCATCAGCATTCCGGCCACCGCCATCGCAACGAACGCCGCCGCCAGACCAACGAACCAGTTGCCACTGGCCTCAGCGGCTTCGTAGCCGATGTAGGCTCCGAGCAGATACATGGAGCCGTGTGCCAGGTTGACGTTCCTCATCAACCCGAAAATCAGCGTGAATCCTGTTGCAACGAGGAAATAGAGCCCGCCCAGCGTGAGTCCGTTCAACAGAGTGCTGACGAAGGTCTTCTTACGGCCCAGCGAACCCACCAGCCAGTCCGGCCACACCGCGAATATCATCCAGAGAAGCACCGCGGAGGACAGGAAAATCACGATCGCCCAAAAGGTGTGGCGCTCGATAAACTGCCTCATGAACCCGGCCTGTCCAGGTGCACGGATAGCAGTACCGGTGGCCGGCATGCAGTCTGTGTGTCCATCTCTCCTCGCAAGGGCGGCCCCGTTTCATACCAAGGGGCGTCTTATAGTTGTTATACCCACGGCACACCGTTTTTCGGCTTCCATCGCACGCACCTTGACGCGGATGGCTGCGTTGGAAATGCTTGCTGTAGTGCGGCTGGAGCGGCGCATTCCCGCCTTGCCCTCCACGCCAATGCACACACGCTCAAAACCGAAAACCGGCATGCCGCGGGTATAGCTTCAGGCTTCCAGTACCGACGCAGAGCCTCGTTGTCAGCAGACTCTCATGTCCTCTTTCTTGAAGCTACTCCCCCGGCAGACTCTCCGCAAATTGGCTTTCTCATCCGTTTTTCGCGGCTCGGAAAGAAAGATGCCCCGCCTTGACCGGACGGGGCATTGCAACACTGTACCGCGTTCGGGCAGCGTATGGTTTCTTGCTATTATTTTGGTCTTGCAACTGCCTGTCTTGCTATTGTTTATAGTAGCCCACCGCGCAGATCTGCTCACCCACCATGGTCACGTAGGCAACCTTTTCCACCGGATCGCTCTCCCCGGGCCGGGGCCACATGTAGGAAACTTCAACTATCTCACCCGGCTTGGCGCTGGCATAAATCTCCTCACCAAGGTTACTCCCGGCCTTATCCTTGAGATCCTTGAGGCTCTTGCCCACGAGCGACGGGTGGGCGCTGAAGTTGCCATCAGGTCCACCACAGTAAACGTACAAGTCATTTTCCTTGAAATTTGCATCACCAGCCACGAATGCCGCGAGGGCGGCATCCTGGTCAGCCTCCATCGCTCCTACGGCGCGCTCGAGCATGGCCTGGGCATCATCCGGCGTGCCGTAGTCGGTGGCAAAGGCTGCGCTGGTCGCAAGCGCGAAAAACAAGGGTATTGCAAACACTGAACAAAACTGCTTCATCCGATGGGTTCCTCTTGGTAATCCAGGTTCACTTTGCAGGAAAACACACTCCCCTGGAGAGCCCATAGCATAGGGCCTGAGCTTCGGATTCACAATCGACACTGCTTGGCCACTACACAGGGATGGCACGCGATAGCCGTCTTGGACTGGTGGAGTAGCAGCAGACATGCCCTCATCGATGGGCTGGAGATCGTTCTTGTCCGTGACCTGGCAACGGTCCAGTCTGGGTTCAGACCGGGCTGTCGGTGCGCTGCGGATGCGGAGGGAGGTCTGCGGCGACTGCCTCCAGATCGGCGTCCTGCCCTGCAGGTGCAACACTCGCAATCCCTGGCGTTGGTTCGACTTTGAAGTAAGCCGTGTTGCGATGCACCAGCTCAGTTCTCGGATTGCGCGGATTCTGACGTGCCCAGTGCTCTATTTCCAGCAGCAACGGCACACTCCGGGAATAAGCATCGGCTGCAAAATCGTGCACCGACGCGATATCAGATACGAGATAATAGTTGCCGTCGAGAACCACACCGGTGACTGTCTTGACGTCGAGCAGAAACTCAACCAGTTTAGCGCCGTTAAAGCCCATAGAATGTTGCGAGCTGCTGATCTCCGCGAGGTGCGCAGGGCCGAGGCTTTGCACCCGGGTGATCACCGGCGTGGCGAAATGACCTTCCTCACCCTCCCTATTACTCCACATCTCCAGGGTCATGCCCAGCAACCCCTGGTAGGGTTGCGCGCCGGGCATTTTGCCGCGCTCGTAACCGTCTCCGAGCTTTAGGGTCGCTCGCAGCCGTTCACCGCCGCGCACGAAATCCAGGGCGACCTCGGTACCGGGCTCACGCTCTGCGAATATCCGGCGCAGGTGCTGCACGTCGTTTACCGTTACACCGTCAACCTGGTAGATGACATCACGCTCGTTCAGGAAACCGGCGCCAGGTTCGCCCTCAGGAGCCTCGGTCAGGATTACCGCCGATTGCTCGTTTGGGACATTGAAGACGGCTGCCTCGGCAGCCGTCAGGTTGCTGGAAATTTCCGCGATGCCGGCGGTACCCCAACCAGGGGCGTGAGAGCGCAGCCGTTGCACGGCGCTCTTGACCCGGTTGACCGGGATGGCATAGCCAATACCTGTGTTACCACCACCCGTCTTGATCGAGATCAGTGACACGTTCATGCCGATGACGTAGCCATCATGGTCGAACAAAGCGCCACCCGAGTTTCCCGGGTTGATGCTGGCGTCGGTTTGCAAATAGGTGTTTGTGCCGACGTGACGGGCGCCATGAGATACGATGCCGCGGCTAATCGAATCTGGATTGTTGCCGAGTGGATTGCCGACGGCGTAGGCTTCCATGCCGACCTCGACACGGCTCGAATCACCCAGCTTCGCGACACCTATACCCTCGCAACTGTCAAGTCGCAGCACCGCAATGTCGGGTCGCGGCGTCGTATAAATGACATGAGCGGGAATACTGTCTCCAATCTCCATTCCGCGTGGAATGATACGGATAAGCGCCGCGTCCTTGACCACATGATGGTTGGTCCACACTTCGCAAGGGGCAGCAGAAATCAAGAATCCTGAACCGAACGCCGGCTCCCATACCGAGTCGCCGAAGCGGTCGGTACGAACGTGCGAGATGGTCTTGATGGAGACAGACGAGTCGAGCATCCGCTCGGTGCTGACTCGAGCCGGGCGGCCCAAGTGATAGCCAATCACGGCGGCAATGCCCACCATCGAGGCCATGGTCACAACTGCCGCGATCAGCCTCGACACAGTACCCATCCGCTTTTTGTTCTCCGACCCGCGACTTCGTCATCGATCCGGTGCTAAGCAGCAACTGCTGTGCCAGTGTCAGTTGCCGAGTGCAACGAACGGCAGTCTTCGGGGCTGATGGGTCGACAGGTATAGTTCGAAGTGTTCGCTCTCGCGGTCACCATAAGTGCCCTACTTCTTCTTCTCCTGCAGCAGCTTGCGGATATCGTCGAGCTTCCGCGCGAGTTCTCGATGCCTGTCCTGGAGATCCTCTACGACCTCAAGCACTCCACCCACGGACGGATACCACCAAGGACGGTCCTCTCCGGCCAGGTGCCGGGCATCCTGCCCCAGACCCATCAATGCCGGGCGCTCCACATAGGTCACCCGGTGCAGCACCCGCCACGCCTTGTTAGTCTTGCCCATCGCCTGGCGTAGCGCTCGCGCCTCCTCGTCGTTGCTCTGTAGCCATTCAGGGTCTACGACGTAGTCGAAGAAGTCGGTGAAGTTCCGGGTGCTGCCCTCCAGATAAAAGCTCATGAATCGATATCGGTCCACCTTCTCGCCGGGTATCAACGGGTGGTCGTCATGGTCAGTGATTCCTATGTGCTCCACTCCGCTCAAATCCACATCCAGGGAGAAGCCCTTGCTGCGACTCTCGGTCTTGGTCATGGTCTGCTTCAGGTGCACGGTCAGCATGGGCTCGAGTTCGACGGCGACGACTCCGATGTGAAGGTTCTCTTCCCAACCGAGCTTGCCGTCGAGGGTGAAGGAGCCGCCAATCGTGTGCTCAACCGTGCTGGCAAACTGCTGAGCTTCCGCGCGCCATCCTCCGTCTCCGTCCCAAACATAGGTGTTGACGATATTGCGCTTGCCGGCCCGCACCTGCAGATCCTCCATCCGGGTCTGCCAGTGCGCAAAGCTCGAAGACGCGTGCACACGTCGCTCCTGATCGGATATCTTCTCGCTGATCTCCGCCTGCCTGGCCTCGCCCGCCCGCTCCAGCGAGTCGGCCTCGTCATCCAGAACCTCCTCGATCCTCTCCAGCTTGGCTCTGTCGGACTGGTCTTCTGTTTCGCCGTTGTCTCCAGCATCGCGCAGCCGCGTGACCGCGACGCCGCCGTAGACGTCATAGTCCGATGCGCTCGCTCCAATCTCGGAGCCGAGTGAAGCCTCGTCAATGAGCAGACTGTTGAAGTTGGTGAAGTACGCCTGACGATTGCGATCCTGCTGATCGATTTGCTGCTTGAGATCGTAGGCTTCGAGAAGCCGGTAGTAACTGGCGGGGTAAAGTGACCCGTACTGAGAGCGCATCTCCGGAACATGATGGAAAAACCGTTCGCTGGTCGCGCCACTGCCGGTCTGCCCGTCAAGGCTGCCATTCATCGTGTAGGCCGGATTGATCAGGAAAGTGATGGTGTTGACATCCAGCGGTATGTCGGTATTGGGAATGACCTGATAACCGATCATTTTTCGACTTCGCCGCAACCGCGTGATGTAGACATCTGCGAGACCGGAGACCACCAACGCATAACCCACGTTCTTGGGGATGAACCGCCGGCCGAGATGGGGAAACCTGGCCTCGCGCTCCGGCGCACCCCGGAGCTCCAGCTTGTCGATAAAGCTCGTGCCGGTGGTCGCCGATACTTCGCTCTGATTTAGCCAGTTGTATTGCGTCGAGAGCCCTCCCTTGAACCCGGATCGGGTGGACAAAAGCTTGTTGGTGATAAAAAGACCCGCCTCGACGTCCACCGACAAACCGGCGAACAAATCGAAATCGAAGCCGAGACCGGCCTCCTGTTCACGCCGCCAGGTGTAGGCCACATCGTCGGACATCGTCAGTTCCACAGAGCTGGCGCCGTTATAGTCCAGATCACCCTTGACGGTCAGGTTCTCGGTCGGGACTGGCGGCGCCCCCTCGATGTAGCCGAGCAGGGTGGGCTCGAACTGCGCGTTGCCGATCCACTTGAGCTCCAACAACTCGACCCGCTTGCCGGTCAGCACCGAGACACCATCGACGGTTGGTGCAGCGAAGAAACGCCGCATCATCGCAACTTTCTTCTGCGCGTTTTCACGGTCCACTCCGATCGTGCCGTACTCCGCGCTCACCAGCGCGGAATCGGCAACCGGCAGCGACGCGTCCTCTATCACTACCGCCTGGTGGGTCTGCCCATCACCGGATCCTGCATGATCCTCGACCGTCGCCTCACTCGGATTGATGCAGCTGAGCGGCCAGTAACCGAGCAGACCGGGTTCGGTGCCGTCGTGACGCCGGTGCATGCCAGCCTGAGTCTCCGCCTCGGATCGCACTCCGGCCCAGATCCGCACCTCGGCCAGATCGCCATGCAGATATTTGTGCTCGGCATCGTCCGAGTACCCGGCACGGTAGTGCCTCGAACCACCCAAACTGCTGGTCTGTGCGCGCCCGGTCGCAACCACCTGGCCGTCGATGTAAATCCGCTGCCCATCGACGTCTGCGCCAAAGGTGTGGGCCAGGTGATGCCAGGTATCGTCTGCAAGGTCCTCCCCGGAACTGTTGACGACCTCCTGACCGACGCGCCCGCTTATCTCGCCGGCGCTGAGCAAGAGGTCCAGGTCATGATCACCGGTACCCGGCGCACCGTTGGCCTGGGAGAATAGTCCGCACTCCGGGTCGTCGGTCTTGAACCAGAACTCGTGCGTGACGTCGGTATTGGCTGCGACAGCCGGCAGGCTGAGGTAGTCGCTCTGACCGTCGAAATGCGCCACGCAGTGCCCCGGATTCCCGATGAGCGCGGTTCGCACCCAGCGATCGGCCCGCTGGACCGTGCCACCCGGATTGTTGCCCGAATGATCACGAACCCGGGCTCCCGTCCCTTCACTCAGTGGAAAATAGGCCAGCAAGCCCGGCTCGTTCCCCGAAAGCAACGTCTTGCTATTGATGGCGACCTCGTCATCGCTCAACGCCACGCCCCAGATTCGAAGCTCCGCCAGTCGTCCCGACTGCTGCTTGCCGTTCTGGTAGTTGCCTATTGCATAGATGTCGTTCGAGGTCTTGACCGCGATCGCCGCACCCACCGGGCTCCCGTCGATGTAGAAACGGGTACTCGCATTCTGCTCTGCGCCACGCCCGACAGCGGCAATATGGTGCCAACCGTCGCCCAGGTGGTTCATATCGTAGCCACATCCCGTGAATCCACCGGCATCGGCCACAAAGGTCCCGAGCTCCTTGCGTTCCTTGATGATGAGGTGGTGATCCGCCTCCTTGCCTCTGGTGAGCGTGTTCCACAGGTCGGTTTCCGGCATCGGCCAGTACATCCATGCCTCCACTGTCCATTCCTCGACAAGTTCCACGGGCGTCTCTAGCGTGACCATGCTCTGAGGATGGCGAAAATCTATACATGCAGTGAGAGCATCCGGCACCCACTGCTCGAAGTACGGGTTGCCTGCGCCGCCCGTCGCATCGTAGTTCGTCTGCCGCATCCTGCCAGCGGCATCGAAGTAGCTCAGCTGCACATTGCCTTCTGCCGTTTCGGTCGCCGCCACACGGCTCTGCGGACGCACGAACTCGAGCACAGCGCCTTGTACACTCAATCCTCGACGGTCCTCGGACACCACAGGCATCGCCTGGGCGTTCTGTTGGGAGGAGACGATCGACTGGAGCAGCCTGGTGTTCAACGCGCTCAGATGCCCTCGAATTTGCTCCAGCTGAAGAAGGATCTCCCGTAGTCGAGCCTCCCACGAAGCCTCTTCGGTGGCGCCCGCGTTGAGCAATGCCTCGAGATCGGCGAGAATTTTTCGTGCCTCGTTCAACAGGTTCAGTCTTGCGGCCCAAAGCTGCTGTGCAGTTGCGATATTGTTGTTTGCGGTCTTTGCGGTCGGCTCCAACTTCCAGAAGAAACGCCGGTTTGACCGCCACTGCTGGACGATGACGTTGGTGGGATGGTCGCGGTAGAGATAGGAGTCCGCCCCGTAACCCTTGCTCGGATTGAGCCCATTGTTGAGGCGATAGTAGCCGCTACCGAGCGACTCGGGCTTCCAGTACTCGCGCAGATTGTTCTCGAAATTTGCCACCTGCACGTTGGTTGGATGCGCCCGGTACAGATAACACTCCGGACCCCAGCCATTCTCGGGGCTCATCCCGTTCTTGAGACGATAATACCCCTCCCCTGCGGGCTCGAATTTCCAATGCTGGCGCAGGTTGTCTCTCTTGTTGGTGACAACGACGTTGGTGGGGTGATCCCGATGAAAATAGCAATCCGCGCCATAGCCGTTCTCGGGGTTCAGGCCATTCTTCAGATAACACCAATAGTTGAATGGGCTGGCCTTGGCGTTGTCGTATGCCGTCTTCAGATCCTGCTCTTGCCGCGCGAGTTGTGACACCCGATTTCTCTGAGCCTCGACTTGCTGGCGGGTCTGCTCAACCGAAGCCAACGCGGCCAGCTTGAGCTCGATTCGCCATTTCTCCTTCAACAATCTCGCTTCCTTGCGTTCCAAACGATCCAGCTCGGCCATATCCTCGATTGCGGTCGCTTGCCGGTCCGCGAGCCGTCCCAGTACGATCTCATCGCTGTAACGGACCTCGGTTATCGTGTCCGAGACCTGTTTGATCTCATGTTTGCGTACCGAGAGCGTCTCCCAGCTGCCGGAAACGTTCGAGATCTCGAATGAGCGCACGAGGTTGATCTCATCCGGTACCGTAAATCGACACGCGGCCCGGTACCAGCCGTCGCCCAAGGTCTCGAACCGGGTCGCTCCGGCCTCGAACCGAACAAGATCGCCGGCATTGCGATGTTTTTTACCCCAATAGGTCAGCTCCAAGAGCTTGTTGCCTGCCCCGTCGCCGGGATCAAGCGCCGGGTCGGTCCTGAATTCGAATATCTCCACGTAGCTGGCCCGCTGGGTGACCGCAAACAGCTCCTCGTTGACGTATCGAATCGCCGGGGTCGTTCGGTCTCCCAAAGTCCTGAGGAGAGTGGTGGCGCCGACGTAGACATCGCCCTGCACAATGCCGTCTCGCCCTTGTATCGAGAAGTCCAGGACCTTGCGTTGCCGGCCGTCCCGCGCAATAGCGCCCATTCGCCAGTATCCGGCGAGAGCCAGTTCGCGGCCGGTGAGCTGAAGGTACATGCTGTTCTTGATTTCCCGGTGAGTGCGCGCCTTGTCCCAGACCTGCGCGTCCGAGATTCTGCCGGCGAACGCTTGCCCGATCTGCAACTCGCGATCCCAACCGGCAATGCGCAGAGCGGCCCCCGGCTCGACGGCGTTGCCTTTCGGAACCGACTCTCCCGTTGCGTCTTCCGGGCGCCGCCAGTACACCGCCAGATTTTTCTCGTCTCCGCGGAGCTCACGTCCCATTTCCCGCTTGATGGTTCGGGGTGGCCACGCCTGCTTCCAGATCTGTAGCTCACGAACCTGGCCCCCGAATCGCCCGCCCGTGTCGCGCCCGCTTTCGGGATTGCCGACCCGCGGGCTGGCAAGCTTTGGTCTTGCGCCCGCTCGTCGGGAATCTGCGGCCAGATGCACGCCATCCAGTTGTAAGCGCGCCGCCGGTCGCCCCCCATACCGCCATACCGCGGCAACCCGGTGCCAATCCTGGTCGTCCGGCGCGGACAGTACCGCGCGGTCGAACACTTTTCCGTCCGCATCCTGAATCTCAAATCGAAGCTGGCCGTCGCGAACATCGATGAAGAAATCGCGGTTCGCGGTGGATGCATCGAATATGGTTTGGGCAGTCGAACGAGAATCGAACTTCAGCCAGAGTCCTATGGTTCCAGCGTCGTAGGTGATCGGATCCTCGACAATCGGCACCTCACCAGTCGCGGGAGCATCCGCAGGGTTTGTGGTCGCGACGACTTCTCCGTCCCGATAGAGCACAAGACGAACCGAACGCTTGGGACTGTCATAGGCAACGACACCCGCATAGTGAACCCACCGCCCGGCGGGTGCCGGTAACGGATCCTGGACCCGCAGCACTTTCGATTCGCCGTCGCCCTCCAGATTCGCGCTCAGTATCGCCGTGCCTTGATCGATGGCGAGTTGCACCGATCCGGCGGCTCCCTGGCTCAGGATCACCTGGTGGCCATCCTGTTGCCCGGAAATCCACACCCACGCCGAGTAGGTCTTGCCCCAGGAGAAATCCTGCTGTTCCGAGGGCATAGACAAGTCCAGCGCCGGGACCTTGATCACGTCGTGCTCACCGTCGAGCACGATCCCGCGTCGCTTCCTGGCCTGCAGCCTGAGGTTCGCGGCTTCGCCGCTCCGCCAGCGCACCGGTATCGAAAAGCGTGATTCGTCTATGCGGCGGACCAAGTACGTCCCGTCGTGCTCCGGGGTGTTGATGATCTGCACTTCATCGCCGCTCTCCAGCCCATGATTGAAAGCGGTCACTTTCAGCCTTCGTTCTCCGCCAGATTCGAGTCCCGTGATTTGTCCATCAAAGACCAGCCCGGTTTCCTCCGCAGGCAGTAGCTCCCAGTTTCCGAGTTCGTTCGCGATCCACTTCGCCTCGATTTCGAACGTCTGGTCGTCGAGCTTGGTCACCGCGTAATGACCGTTGTAGTGGGTAGTGCCCTCGATCCGGACCAGGTCACCGGTGGCAAGCGATGATGTCTGTCGGGAGGAGATCAGCACCTTGTCGTCCTCACCGCGCTCGATGCGAAAGACAGTGCCCTGAGCGGGTGGGGTGCTGTCGCCAACCGCCTTGATGTCATCGAGGGTGTTCAGTGGCAATAGAATGTGGCGGCTATCGCTGCGCAACGGCGTATCCAGCCCGGTGGGTTTATCGTCGACCTCGGCCAGCGTGCCGTCGGACGCGACCGCGAAGCTCAGTACCACCGTGCCACCGTCAGCGGTTGCAACGGCCAACATCACGCGCGTGCTCTCACGCAGCAACTGCTCTCCTGCCTGCGTCTGGCGTGCACGCTGAACGTCGTACCTGGTGGCCGTGAGCCCGTTCGCCCCAACCAGATCGTTGGCGTTCGTATCTTGCAGCTTCAAAGACCGCCGTATGATCCCGGGGACGAGTCGTGACCGCGTGGTCGATGGTGCTTCGGTTGCGGGCTCGAGTATCCATTCATCCCGGAAGTCGAACAGACCATCGGACGAAGCTCGTACGGACGTCAGTTCAACGTGCGCGGTCTTTCGGTTGTAGGCAAAGATGTGCCAGCGATGCTTGTCGTGCTCTCCGGTCGGCAGCAAAATTACCGAGAACAAACCATTGTGCAGATCACCAACGACGCTCAGCTCGGTCGTCGGCTCAAAGAACGGCCCTCCGTTTGCGTCCCGGAAATCCAGCGAATCCACATTGGAGAGCACACTGCTTCCGCCGCTGGTCTCGAGTGGCTGGTACTTCTGCCGGCTACGCTTGAACCGTACTTCGAGCTTGCGCACGAGATTATTGGTCATCCCGTCCAGAACGTACCGATCGACCAACAGGCTGTTGCGGGCGGATTGACGGAAGACATAGAGGTGTCCGAGCCCGGACACGAGCTGCACTGGAACCGGCGCGGAGTCGGTGTGGGTCTCGTATCGCGATCGCTGAAGATATTGCTTTCCCGCGTTCGTCCCATAGGTGAGTTCCGCGTCCTCCCTGTCGATGACCGACTGATCGACGAACACCGGGCTCAACTGCTTCGACTCTTGCAGCCCCGGCAGCGGAAGCTCTTTCCAATCCTCCCATCCGCTATTCTGCGTCGCCTGGTTCAAGGCGGAGTCTTCGAATCCGTCCTGCCTGACTGTGTAGCGCACCGCACCGCCCGGCTCGGTCCCGAACACCACCACCTTGCCCTCGTGGGTAACACAGTTGATGTGGTGCAGCTTTGGTTGGGTGTTGAGTAGCATTCGAGACCCCCTGTATGAAGCACGCGGTCCTCGATGTGCGGTTGAATCAGACAACCCGCGCATTGGGACTTGATTTGGGAGTGAGCAGCCCGGTTATTGGCTCTGGCTCTTGATAAGCGTAGCAGATCATCAGGGGCCCGGAAGTTCCCCACGATGCCGTAGTAGGCATAGTGGCCACGCAGCACACGATTGAGGTTGATCACCTGTTCCCGCACCGCGCTCTCCCAGCCGCGTATTCGTGACAGGAACCGCTATGCGTCGAAACCTCTCAATAACCCGGGGCGTTGGCGGTCGTGAGGTGGGTGTGGGTAGCGCCTTGCGGGACCGTCAGCGGCAGGGATGCCGCTGTCGAGCCTACAGGGATGTATTTACGGCGTGTCCTGGAAGGCGCTGCCCGCACCCGCATTGCCCCAGGTTATTGAGAAACTACTATGCGTCTTCCTCCAGTCCGT
>CBDVAK010000015.1:0-22666 GCA_965371945.1 uncultured Candidatus Competibacteraceae bacterium | reverse complement strand
GCGTGTCAGCCAGCTCGCTGAGTGCACCTGTATCACCGTGAAATAACCTGGGCTGCCAAGTGATTCCCTGAATCCAGGTGGGTCAGGCTTTCCGAGCATTTCTTACCCTCTCGTAGGCAGCCCGGATTTCCTGGGTTTTCTCAGTGGCGAGCCTGATCATCTCCTCGGGCAGTCCTTTCGAGACCAGCTTGTCCGGATGATGCTGCGCCATCAGCCTGCGGTAGGCTTTTTTGACCTCGGCGTCGCTGGCACCCGCTTTGACTCCCAACAGGGCATAGTCGTCCTCCAGCCGGTGCCGTGGCTGCTGCGGCTGTCTTGCGCCCTGTTCGTAATACTGGGCCCGAAAACCTGAAGCCAGCGCGATCAGATGCTCAAAACCCGCGCGAGGGTAACCGAGCCGGTCGCAGATATGTAACAGCACCTGGCGTTCCGCGGCATCCATAGTGCCGTCCGCCAGCGCCGTCGCGACCATGATTTCCAGAAACATCTGGATCAGATTGAGACGCCGTCGGCATTCCTGCCGAAACTGGTCCAATACCGCGTCGAGTGGAAACCCGGCATCTTTGCCTTCCTGGAACAGTCGGATCGCGGCGTGTCGCTGTTCATCGTTGAGACGCATGCGCGCCATGACACCACGGGCCGCCGCGACCTCGTCCTCCGTCACCCTGCCGTCGGCCTTGGCGAGGTGGCCCATGACCGAGAATGTGGTGGTGAAAAAAGCAGTCTGTATGCGCTCGGTATCGCCTGCACCGAGCCCGGCCTGGTCAACCGTGAGCTGTTTCAGACCTTTGTCGAAGCTATGGCCGAGCGCCGCGCCAAGGAGCGCGCCCAAGGGACCACCGAGCATGAAGCCGAACGTGCCGCCAAGCAGCTTGCCCCACCAGGCCATTCTAAAACCACCATCAAGTCGAGGATCGGTACCCCGGGCTGTCACTCATACCCGGGACGGGTTCAAGGTCTGTGATAATGGCGGAATGCGGCGGTGGAGGCAAAACCTGCTTAGCGTAGTTCCGGAGCCTGTCAGGGCTGAAATGAATGTTTGCCCAGTACCTTGCCTGGATTGAACACATTGCAGGGGTCGAGCGCATACTTGACCTTCTGCATCAGTTCCAACTCGAGAGGGGCCTTGTAGCGGAGCATTTCCGGTATCTTGAGGCGCCCGATACCGTGCTCCGCGCTGAATGAGCCTTGCATGCCCATGACGATGTCATGGACCACGTCGTTCAATGTGCCGCGTAGTGCCACGAAGTCCTCTGCATTCATGCCGGGTGGTTGACTGATATTGTAGTGAATATTGCCATCGCCCAGGTGGCCGAACGCACAGGGGCGGCAGCCGGGAACGGTGGCTTCCACTGCCGCGGATGCCGCCGCCAGGAATTTCGGGATACTTGAAATCGGTACCGAGACGTCGTGCTTGATACTCGCGCCCTCGAAAGGTTGCGCCTCGACGACGGCCTCACGTATGCGCCAAAATGCCAAAGATTGTGTCTCGCTGGTGGCCAGTGCGGCGTCGTCGATCAGGCCCGCCTCCAGCGCCAGACTGAGGAGTCGCTCGACCTGTGCCCGCAGTCGTTCACTATCCAGGTCGCCAGACAGTTCGAGCAGTATGGACCAGGGAGGCAGTGGGTCGAATGGTGGACGTATACCATTGATATGTGACCTGGCGAACCCGACTGCTGTGGCCGACATCAGTTCGAAGGAGGTCAGGTTTTCGCCTCCGATCGAGCGCGCGTGCGACAGCAGTTCGATGGCGTCTTGCGCTGTACTGACGGCAATCAGCGCCGTTTGTCGTTGCTGGGGGAGGGGAAACAGCTTGACCACCGCGGCGGTGATGATCCCCAGCGTACCCTCCGCGCCCACGAACAGGTCCTTGAGGTCATAACCGGTGTTGTTCTTGCGTAGTCTGTTGAGCCCGTTCCAGACCCGGCCATCGGCGAGGACCACTTCCACACCCAGCGTCAGTTCCCGAGCATTTCCGTAGCGCAGTACGTTGATCCCGCCGGCGTTGGTGGAAAGGTTGCCGCCGATCTGGCAGCTCCCCTCGGCGCCGAGGCTGAGTGGAAACAGCCGGTCCTCGGCGTGAGCCGCCTCCTGAACATGGGCCAGCACGCAGCCGGCCTCGGCGGTCAGGGTATCGTTGACAGGATCTATTTCGCGAATTCGATTCATGCGCTGCATATTGACCAGCAATTCAGGGCGGGCGCCGTCCGCCACGGCGCCACCACACAAGCCGGTGTTGCCTCCTTGAGGGACGATGGCGATGCCGCTTTCAGCACACAGTCGCACGATCGTCGCCACCGCGCCGGTATCTGCCGGCAGCGCCACCGCGCTGACCACACTGCGGTAGTTTCCGCGGCGTTCTTCCAGGTAGGGTTGCAGTGCGTCCGGCTGATCGATCCAGCCCCGGGGACCGAGTATCGAGCGAATCTGTTGCAGAGCAACTTGTGAGTCCATGAATGCTGTCCAGCCGGTTGCTCACGGCAGATCGTTGCAGATCCGCCAGAATTTTGTCAAAGAATCATACCAGCAGGGCTTGCCACCCGCGTGGTGGGTGTCACCGGGGAGCAATGCCTCGATCGCGTCGACTTCACCCGGCGGTTCTAGGTTGCTATCCTGTGCCGCCCGTTGCGGGTGCCACGGAAGCCTGCGGCCGTTGAATGTCATGGATGCACTGACGATCGAAAACCTGACCAAGACCTATGCCGGTGGCGTGACCGCGCTCAAGGGCATCGATCTGCGGGTGGCGCCGGGTGATTTTTTTGCCTTGCTGGGCCCCAATGGCGCCGGCAAGTCGACGGTCATCGGTATCGTCACCTCGCTGGTGACCAGAACCAGTGGCAGGGTTCGGGTGTTCGGCCATGATCTCGAGCGCGAACCCTCGGCCGCCAAGAGCTTTCTGGGGCTGGTGCCCCAGGAGTTCAACTTCAATACTTTCGAGCCGGTGGTCGAGATCGTCGCCAACCAGGCCGGATACTACGGGATCGAGCGGCGTGAGGCGCTTCGGCGGGCCGAACAGCTGCTCCGGCAGCTGCGGTTATGGGACAAGCGTCGCGCGATCGCACGCAGTCTCTCAGGCGGCATGAAGCGCAGGTTGATGATCGCCAGGGCACTGGTGCACCGGCCCCGACTGCTGATCCTCGATGAACCCACTGCGGGAGTCGATATCGAGATCAGACGGTCCATGTGGTCGTTCCTGCGCGAGATCAATGCCGGCGGCACGACCATCATTCTGACTACTCACTATCTGGAAGAGGCCGAGAGCCTGTGTCGCAATATCGCCATCATCGATGACGGCCTGATCGTCGAGAACACCAGCATGAAGGCGTTGCTGACCACGCTGCGGGTGGAGACATTCGTTCTTGATCTGGCCGATGCGATGGAGCAGGCCCCTGATCTGGATGGCTATCCGGCGCGGTTGATCGACTCACACAGCATCGAGGTGGATGTCGACAGGCGACAAAGCCTGAATCGCTTGTTCGATGGACTCAGCGCACAGGGGTTGTCGGTAGTGTCTATGCGCAACAAGAGCAACCGGCTCGAGGAACTGTTTATGCGCCTGGTGGACAAAGATGCGGCCCCAGTGGTGGAGGCATGACGCCAGCACAGCAGTTGATTGCCTTGCAGACTATTGTTGTCAAGGAGATACGTCGTTTTTCCAGAATATGGATGCAGACGATATTGCCGTCTGCGGTCACCACCAGCCTGTACTTCGTCATCTTCGGAAATTTGATTGGCCCACGGATCGGGGAAATGGACGGTTTCCGTTACATGGATTTCATCGTCCCCGGGCTGATCATGATGAGCGTCATCAGCAACTCATATTCCAATGTTGTGTCTTCTTTTTACAGTTCCAAGTTTCAGCGTCATATCGAGGAAATGCTGGTATCGCCGGTGCCCAGCTACATCATTCTGCTCGGCTACATTGCCGGCGGCACGGCGCGTGGGTTGACGGTGGGCCTGGTGGTCACGCTGGTGTCGATCTATTTCACCGGACTACAGATGCACAGTGTCGGGGTGTTGTTTACCATGGTGCTGTTGTCGGCGGTCGTGTTTTCGCTGGGCGGTTTCATCAACGGGGTGTTCGCCGGCAGTTTCGACGATATTTCAATTGTCCCCACCTTCGTGTTGACGCCATTGACCTATCTTGGCGGCGTCTTCTACTCCATTCATCTGCTGCCTGAATTCTGGCAGCGGGTATCCATGCTCAACCCGATACTGTACATGGTGAATGCGTTTCGATATGGATTCCTGGGGATATCGGACATCAGTCTGTGGACCGCATACGCGATCGTGACTATCTTTGCGGTCGGGTTGTTCGTTTTCGCCCTGGAGTTGTTGCGCCGTGGTGTCGGCGTACGTACATAGGGAAGGAGAGAGTAGATGATTGGAAACCGTGTGGTGGCAGCGATGCTGGTGGCCGGTATGAGTGTTGCCGGCACGGCCCTGGCCGACGAGGTCGAGGAACAGATCGACCTCGGCAGACAACTCTATGGTGAAGGGGATTACCGGGGTTCCGTCGAGGAGCTGCAGTATGCAATTTCGCAGATTCAGGAAAAACTCAACGAGCAGTATATGGAGCTGCTGCCCGAGCCCCTCGAGGGATGGCAGGCAGACGAACCCCAGGCCCAGTCCGGGGGCGGTATGGCGATGTTCGGTGGCGGTACCCAGGTTAGCAGGGACTATCGCAACGAGCAGGGCGCCGGGCAGATACACGTACAGATCCTCGCCGATTCGCCGATGCTGGCGGCGATGTCGATGATGATCGGCAACCCCATGCTGATGCAGGGCGAGCAGGGTACCAAAGCATATCGCAAGGGTCGTACCAAAGGCATGATCAAGAGCAGGGGCGGCAATGTCGAAATCACCCTGCTGGTTGCCAACCGAATTCTGGTGACGGTCAAGGGCAGCAACGTGTCCGGCAAGGAACCGGTGGAAGCCTATCTCGATGCCATGGATCTGCGCGCCATCGAAAAGGCATTTTCCGGCTGAGGGAAATGTCCAGGAATACACCCACGACATGGCTGCCAACCGCGGGTATACCAGGGTCGCTCACAGCTTGATCTCGGCCACTACCGGGTCGTGGTCGCTGCATTGCAGTTCCGGCGCAATGTTGGTGTTGACATGAGGGATGCGGATACTGGCGCCCGTGGCGAGGTGGTGGTTGACCAGAATGTGATCCAGCGCTTGCGGGCGGCCACCGTGGCGCCTGCTGTAGCGGTCCCTGGCCGGCAATCGCTCAACCAGGTTACACAGGCTCTCGCCCTTGAGGATGTCCAGCGTTTTCGACCCCGGCGTATCGTTCATGTCGCCAAGCAGCAACAGGGGTGCTCCAGGTGCGTCGGCCAGCAGGCGTTGCACGAAGTTGCTGATATAGACGGCTTGGGCGTGCCGTTGTTTGCGGGCATGGGATCTTTCCCGGGTGCTGGCGGAGCGCATCGATTTCAGATGGCAGCAAATCACCGTGACCACCGGGCCCTGGGTGCTGAACGATGCCACCAGGGGCTTGCGTCCGGGTCGCCAGTGGCGCACGGCGCAACCGGTGAAGGCTGGGTCGTTGCTACCCAGCCGGCCGATTCCCGGGCTGCTTCCGTGGGTATCGTGGCGGGCGTCTGGTCTCGCGGTTGACGGCTGCTGCTGTGGTGACGGGGATATCGGCTGCAGGTGACCGGGGTCATACAGCAAGCCACTGCGAATGTTGGCCCCTGGTTGACCACCGTCCTGGCCGGCATGCGGAGGACACTCCAGCCACCGGTACTCAGGTCCACCGGCATGCCTGATTTCGCTGGTCAGCCGTTGGTACAATGCGGTGGCGGCGGTGGGAACGACAGCCTCGCTGTTTGCCGCGGGGACGGCGATCTCCTGCAGCGCAAGGATCTGCGGGCCGCGTAGTTCGTGGATGAGTATCCGGGCGATTGCCTGGATTCTCGATGCCGGAGCTTTGGCGTCCAGATTGCGCAGGTTGAATGTGGCGGCGGTCAGCACCGTTTCGGCTCGATCGATTTGCCAGCCGGAACCAGCCCGAGGCTCGCTACAGTCCGCGTTACTGCACGACTGAGGAAATCAATACGCTGGCGCTGCGATCCTGGCCGACCGCCAATGCGTCGCTGGTACCGGTCAGATCGCCCGCCACCGGGGTAGCCGAGCCGGCTTTCGAGACCCGCGCCACGATCTCGACACGCGGAAACGCCGATAGCGACATCTGCGGGATCATCGCCATACTGTTGTCGAGGCGCACCGTGACCGGCAGATCGGAAACCTTGCGACGCGCCATGGCCAGCGGCATTTTGGGGCCGTCGATGGCCCGCGCATAGATGAACAGGGTGTCGTCAGGCTCGGCTTGCGCCAACAGGGTCGGGTCGATTTCGACCACGGCCTCGATCGAGTTGTCGTCACTGCCAACGGTTGGCGGCGTGATGGGGGTGACCGCGCCGGTCCCAGCATCCGCGATCGCGGTTCCCTCTTCGGGGAACTCGGCCACGGCACGGGCTATGTGTTGCTGCAAAGACTTTGCTGCATCGCTGCCTGGCGCCTGCTGTGCCATCAGATGGCGCCAGTGACGCAGGGTAGTGGCACCGTCTCCGCGCTGAAATGCCGCGAGACCGGCCAGCCACAGACCTGGCTGGTTGTCCGGATCCAGTGACAGTGCCTTGTCGATCAGCTCGGTGGGTCGCCCCGACATGTCGCCGTCATTGGCCCGCGCCATGGCCTCCGCGTAGCGGGCCAGCAACTGGGGTTGTTCGCCGTTGAGTTCCAGCGCCCTGGCCAATGCATCGCGTGCCTCGGTATAGCGTCCGATGGCCAGGTAGCTTTGACCGAGTATCCCCCAGCCCCTCCCGTCGTCCGGGGTCTCCTGCAAACGCTGCTCGAGCCGCGTCAGCAGCAGGTCGACCGGTGGCAGTTTGTCGTCGCCTGCGTGCGCCACCGGCCCGGCAGTCTGCTGGCGTTCATCCAGCAGCACCTGTTCCATGGCGCCGAAACGATAGTAGAGCAGCGCGGAGATCACTGGTACCAACACCACTACGCTCAGCACCGTGGCATAGCGGCTGACGGGCGAAGGTTGATCCTCGCGGATTTCGGTGCCTGTCCGGGGAGTGCGCAGCAGACTGGGCACCATAAAGATCACGGCGCCGGCGATCATCAGGCCGGCCAATATCCAGAATGTGGTCAACGGCTGGCCTCGTCTTCCGTGATCTCGCGATGGGTGCCGGAGCTCTGTTCGTTGATATTCGCGGTCACTGGCGCAAGTGCGCGTTTGCGCACGTTTCTGATCAACACTAAGGCACCGACCGCCAACAGCAGAAAGGGACCGATCCAGAGCAGGTAGGTGCTGGGCTTGAGGGGCGGTCGATAGAGTACGAAATCGCCATAGCGGGCTACCAGGTAGTCGACTACCTCGCCGTTGCTGTTTCCGGCGCGGATCATGTCGTAGACCTGGTTGCGCAGATCCTTGGCGAGATCGGCGTCCGAGTCAGCTAGTGATTGGTTTTGGCAAACCAGGCAACGCAGTTCCAGGATCAGTTCATGGTAACGCACTGCCTGCTCCGGGTCCTCGAACTGATACGAATCGATTGCCCCCCAAGCCGGCAGCCACGGCAGGATCAGAGCCATGACCAGCAGCAGCCACCGATATTCGCCCCGGATCAAGACGAGGCTCCCGCGACGGCGGTGGCATCCGCGGCGGATGCCGCGGGGGCGGTACGGCGGGCGCTACGGTAGCGTTTGTCGGTTGCTGCCAGCAACCCGCCAATCGCCATGAATATTCCTCCCAGCCACAGCCAGCGTATAAACGGCTTGTAGTAGATGCGCATGGTCCAGGCGCCGTCTTCCAGGGTTTCACCCAGCGCCACGTAGAGATCGCGGGTCAACCCCGCGTCGATGGCCGCCTCGGTCATTGGTCGAGTCTGTACCCGATAGATGCGCTTTTCCGGGTTCAATACCGCTATCACTCGACCTTCCTGAGTGACCCGTACCGTCCCTCTGCGAGCGACGTAGTTGGGGCCCCGCACGTCGTGAGTACCCTCGAAGAGGAAGCTGTAGCCGCCGATTTCCACTGATTCACCGGGCGCAATCCGCAGATCCTTTTCAATGCTCATATTGGAGGTCAGGGTGACTCCGATGATAAACACCGCAACCCCGATATGTGCGGTCAGCATGCCATAGTAGCCGCGTCTCAGACCACGCAGACCAGCGAGCAGTGAGCCGCGATTGCGGACCTGAAAGCGCAGATCCTGCAGCATGCCCAGCACGATCCAGACAGCCAGACCCACGCCCAGCCCGATCTGCACTTTGGAGTTGCCTGACAAGGTGATCGCGAACAGCACCGCAACCGTCACGCTGGCGGCGGCAGGTAGCCACAGGCGTGCCAGCAGCGGCGGCCACTGTTGCTGTTTCCAGCGCACCAGGGGGCCGACCCCGACGAACAGTGCGACCGGTATCATCAGCGGGATGAACACGCTGTTGAAATAGGGAGGGCCCACCGAAATCTTGCCGGCACCCAAGGCGTCGGTAATCAAGGGATAGATGGTGCCCAGCAGTACCGAGGCGCTGGCGACCGCCAGCAGTACGCTGTTGCTGAACAATATGGTTTCACGCGACAACAGCGAGAACCTGCCGGTGTCACTGGCCCCAGGCGCACGCCAGGCGTACAGGCCCAGAGAGCCGCCGATCACCAGGCCGAGAAATACCAGGATAAAGACCCCTCGGCCCGGATCGGTGGCGAATGCATGGACCGAGGTGATGACGCCGGAGCGTACCAGGAAGGTGCCGAGCAGGCTCAGCGAAAACGCAAAGATGGCCAGCAGAACGGTCCAGCTCGTACCGGCCTTGCGCTTGTCGGTTACCGCCAGCGAGTGGATCAGCGCGGTACCCACCAGCCAGGGCATGAATGAGGCGTTTTCCACCGGGTCCCAGAACCACCAGCCGCCCCAACCCAGCTCGTAGTAGGCCCACCAGCTGCCCAGGGTGATGCCGAGGGTGAGAAATATCCAGGCGACCGTGGTCCACGGGCGGGCCCAGCGCGCCCAGTCGGAATTGAGGTCTCCACCGAGCAGCGCGGCAATCGCAAAACTGAAGGCAACCGAGAAGCCGACATAGCCAAAATAGAGCATCGGTGGGTGCAGCACCAGACCGATGTCCTGTAGCAGAGGATTGAGGTCGCGACCGTCCGCGGCGGCGGGCAACAGACGCTCGAAAGGATTCGAGGTCAGCAGCATGAACAACAGAAAACCGATGCTGATCAGCCCCATGACCGCCAATACCCGGGCGGTGAAGGCCGCCGGTCGCTGATGCCCGGTGAGCGCGACCGCCAGGGCCCAGCCACCCAGGATCAGTGCCCACAGCAGCAACGAGCCCTCATGCCCACCCCATACGGCCGATATTTTGTAGGCCAGAGGCAGTGCGCTATTGGAGTTGGTGGCCGCGTAGCGCACGCTGAAGTCGTCGCCGACGAATGCCCAGGTCAGCGCGAGATAGGCGATCAACACGAACAGAAACTGCGCTTGTGCCGCCGGCCGCGCCGCGGCGATCCAGTTGCGGTTGCCGGTGATGGTGCCCGCCAGCGGCAGCCCGGCCTGTATCAGCGCCATACACAGTGCCAGGATCAAGGCGAAATGGCCGAGTTCGGGAATCATTGCGAAGCTCCAGTTTCCGCCAGCGTTGCATTGGCTCTTTGGGCCGCCTTGATTGCGTCACCGGCCTCCGGTGGCATGTAGGTCTCGTCATGCTTGGCCAGCACCTGCTCGGCCACGAAGGTGCCATCTTCATCCAGGCGGCCCATCGCCACGATGCCCTGGCCTTCACGGAACAGGTCGGGAAGGATGCCGGTGTAGACCACCGGTACGGCGGCTGCGGTGTCGGTCACCTGGAACTGCACCGTCAGACCGTCGTCTATACGCTGCAGACTGCCGTCGACCACCATTCCGCCCATACGAAAGACCCGGTCGCTACTTGCTTCACCGTTCTGGATCTGGCTGGGACTGTAGAAAAACAGCAGGTTTTTCTGGAACGCATTGAGCCCCAGCGCTGCCGCGATACCAATGCCTGTGACCAGAAACAGGACCAGCATCAGCCGCCTGCGTCGTTTCGTTCTCATGTACGGGTCTCCGAATCTTGCAGTTGGACCGCAATTTCCTGAAGAAGTTTGCTTCGCTTGTGGCGGGCCACCACCAGGTTTGCGACCAGCACCACCGTGGCAATTGCGTAGGACGTCCAGACGTAGAACGCATAGCCCCCCATGTGTAGAAATTCCGACAGGCTCATCGATTCTTCACCAGTTCGCCCACCCAGTGGCTGCGCCGCTCACGGTCCAGTACCTCGGTGCGTGCCCTGATCATCAGTACCAGCGGGTAGTAGAGCATAAAGGCGAGCGCCATCAGCAACAGCGGGACCAGCATGCTGGTGGCGATCGATGGTGCGTCCATCTTGCTGACGGTAGCGCCCTGATGCAGCGTGTTCCACCAAAACACCGAGTAATGGATGATGGGGATATTGACCACCCCAACCAGTGACAGGATCGCGGTGGCGCGGGCTGCGGTGCGGCGGTCTTCAACCGCTGATTCCAGCGCCATGAACCCGAGATACAGGAATAGCAGGATCAGTTCCGAGGTCAACCGGGCATCCCACACCCACCAGGCACCCCACATGGGTTTGCCCCACAACGACCCGGTGGCCAGCGCGAGGAAGGTGAATGATGCCCCGATCGGGGCACTGGCGCTGGCCACGATCTCCGCCATCTTCATCCTCCAAATCAACACGATGGCGCCAGCCACGGCCATTACCACATAAATGAACATCGACATCCAGGCGCTGGGGACATGGAGAAACATGATCCGGTAGCTGTCACCCTGCTGATAGTCGGGTGGTGCCACCACCAGGCCGAGGTAGAGGCCGGCCAGCAAGGTGACCGCGCACGAAGCCGCGACCCAGGGCAGCAGCCGTCCGGCGAATGCGTAGAAGTATCTTGGTGAACCCAGTTTGTGGAACCAGAGCCACATTGTTGGAAAAAACCTCGGTAAATTCGGGATTGGTTAGGGAGCCGGCCAGGAATCCAAGTGGATATTATGATGGTAGTCACGCCCCGGATACTTGCTCCAGGTCAAACCGGCTTCTAGCTGGTACTCACCCGCAGTGCCGCGCCTGCAGCGAAAGGTGCCAGTGTCAGCGCAAGCACCAAGAGCGCTGCCAGCAACGAGAGATGTCCCGACACGTCCAGACCCGCCCCCGCCGCATCCACCGCGGTGGCGCCGAATATTAGCACAGGCACATAGAGCGGCAGAACCAGCAGCGACAGCAGCACGCCGCCGCGGCGCAGTCCGACCGTGAGCGCGGTGCCGATCGATCCGATCAGGCTCAGCGTCGGCATCCCCAGCAGCAGTGTCGCGATCAGCACCGGCGTGGACTGACTGGGCAGAAACATCAACACTCCCAGCAACGGTGACAACAGAACCATCGGCAGCCCCACCACCAGCCAGTGTGCAAATATCCGGGTCAGGATCAGTACGTACAGCGGGTGCGGACTCAGCAATATCTGCTCCAGCGTACCGTCCTCGTAGTCGGAGCGGAACAGGCTGTCGAGCGACAACAGCACCGCTAACAGGGCGGCAATCCAGATCACACCCGGGGCCATGGTTTTCAGTACCTGCGACTCCGGGCTTACGCCCAGCGGGAACAGGCTCACTACGATAACGAAAAACAGCAGGGGGTTGAGCAGTTCGGATCGGTGCCGGTAGGCCAGCAGCAGGTCTCTGCGTACCAGGGCGGTGCAGGCATTCAGCAAGCTGTCGGCGTTCATCGGCCCAGCCTGATGGTTCGCAACTGACAGCCCGCGAAGTCCACCTGCTGGTGGCTGGTCAGTATGACGATGCCACCGTCGTTGACGAATCCGGAGATGACATCACTGAGTATCCCGACACCGGTTTGATCGACCGCAGTGAATGGTTCGTCCAGGAACCACAGAATGCTGTCGCGCACCAGCAACCTTGCCAGCGCGACCCGTTTCTTCTGGCCTGCCGACAAGACCCGGCAATGGGAGTCGACGAAACTCTCTAGCCCGAAGTGGGCCAGGGCCAGACGGTTGTCGGCTTTACCGAGTGAACGATTGAGCGCCCGATCCATGGCCAGATTCTCGCGCGCCGTCAGCTCCAGCTTGATGCCAGGGAGATGGCCGATGTAGGTGAGCGCCGCCAGGTAATCGGCAGGGTTTTGGGTGATGTCCTCGCCGCACCAGTGGATGCTACCGTCGGTCGGCAAACCGAGGCCACACAAGGCGCGCAGCAGCGTGGTTTTGCCGCTGCCGTTGGCGCCTTCCACTTGTATTATCTGGCCAGCCTCCGCTTCGAAGTTGAGGTGCCGGAACAATACCCGGTTACCCCTGATGCATTCGAGATCGCGGATCTCCAAGTGGGGCCGCTCTTGGTCGGCGGGGTCGGCAGCCATCGGTGATTTTTTCTTGTCCCTGGTTGAGTTGCTGTCGACGCGGCGTAGAAAACGCATTATCGCAGTCGTCGCCACTTGGCCGCAAACCTGCAATGGCACGATGCCTGCTAGCTCCGTGTCTGCATGGGTGCCCCGTCGATCCCTTGTAGTCGCCACGGTCGAGGCACACCACGCAGACACGGATGAATGAACCATGGAGCGGTGAACTATGCACGACCGGCTGGCAGCTTCACACGCCGTCACACCTGGTAGGGGCATGCTCGGTGGAGCGTTCGTGGTCTGCCTCATCATGGCACTGTCGGCATCGTTCCCTGTAGCGGCGCGTACTCCCGATTTTTTCCGTATCGGTACCGGTGGTGAGGCGGGTACCTACTTCCCCATTGGTTCGCTGCTTGCCCGCGTGGTTAGCGGGGGAGAATATGATTGCCAGCCCGACGGTGGTTGCACTCGTTTTGGTCCGCTGGTCGTGGCCCAGGTCTCGAACGGCTCGGTATCCAATGTCCAGGGAATCGCGGACGGCTTGCTGGAGGCCGGCCTGGTGCAGGCCGATATCGCCCACTGGGCCTATAGCGGCAGCCAGTTGTTCAGTGGCCAGGAGAGTCGCGGCAATCTTCGGGCGATCGCCAATCTCTATCCCGAAAGCGTGCATCTGGTGGTCGGGCCGGGTAGCGGAATTGATTCGGTAGCGGATTTACGGGGCAAGCGTGTTTCGCTGGATGAATCCGGCTCCGGCACCCTGGTCGATGCGATCGCAATTCTGGCCGCCTACGGCATCGACGAGAGCGAGTTCGATCCCGTCTATCTAAAACCCGGGTTTGCCAGCGAACGTTTGTCACGAGGTGATATCGACGCTTTCTTTATTGTCGCCGGCTATCCCGCGCTTTCAGTGGTCCATGCGCTGAGAAATGGCGCACGCCTGGTACCGATCCAGGGTTCGCAAGCCAACCGGCTGGTCGAGGATCTGCCTTTCTTCGCGACCGGTACAATACCCACGGGCACCTATCCGGGGAGCACGGAGACGCGCACCCTGGTGGTAGGCGCACAGCTACTGGTCGGAGCCGACATCGACGCGGATCTGGTCTATGCCTTCACACGCATCCTGTGGAGCACGGACGCCGCGCGAATGCTTCAGCAGGGGCATCCCAAGGGGCGTGAGATCAAGCTCAAGACTGCGCTTGAGGGTCTGGCCGTACCTCTCCATCCGGGTGCCGAACGCTATTATGCTCAGGTCGTTCCGGAATATCTGTCCGCACTGCCCGTGGCAGGTCAATAGTCCGGTGGGGGTCGTTCGAACACTGGCGGGCATGTTGTTCCGGGTCGAAACGCCCGTCATCGTGTTGGTACTGGCCGCGGTGACCGGAGTCGGGGCATTTGTCCACAGCACCATGACCGAGGTGCGCGAGGGACTGCCTGCCGAGGTGCTTTCGCAGCAGGGAGACATTGCCAAGGTACTCGATGATCTGGCGCAACTGGTGCGTGCCGCTGAACTCGCCAGTCTCAACCCGCAGCCTGAACGCATCAAGGATACCCGCGCCCGACTTGCCGAAAACCGTCAGCGTATCCAGCGCATCCGTTTGTCCTACAACTTCGACAATCTGATCGGTGCGTCCGCTGTTCATGCAGTGGTGAGGCCTGCGCTGCAGGATATCCGTCGCTGGCTCAGCGACGGGCTCTACGGCAACCCTCCTTCCCATCCGGCACTGCTACGCCTGGTACACCAGCGTGCCAAAGAAGCCCACCGTCGGGTCGGACAGTTGTTCGCGACTGCCAACAACGCCTCGGTGCGATTATTGGAAGCAGAGGCGCGGCGTATCGAAAGCTTCCGTGTCAGCATGATCTCGTATCTGATTGTCTTTGGCCTGCTGGCCGTGGGTGTGGTGGTCTTGTTCGTGTTGCAACGCAACTCGCGCAGTCGCCTTGACCGGGAACGGCGGAGACTCAGGGACTCGATAGAAAGCATCAACGAGGGATTCGCGCTGTATGACCGGGGCGATCGGTTGGTGGTCTACAACCAGCGATTCCGCGAGTTTCATGGTGGCGCCGGCGTGACCGGTGGCGTGAAATTCGGAACGCTCTGCGAGATTGGTTTCGGTGCTCAGGGCGAGAATGGCAGACGGAGCATCCATCGTGAGTTCGTGCAGGAGCGTTTGCAGCGTCATCGGAATCCCGGCAAGCCATACGAGATCGTCAATGGGGACGGGCGCACGATCCGTATCAGCGAACACCGCACGCGCGAGGGCGGGGTCGTCGGAATCTACACCGACGTCACGGACCTCAAACAGACCCAGGAACAGCTCCGGCATCTGGCCGCCCATGACCCGCTGACCGGCCTGATGAATCGTCCTGCATTTCGTGAACCGGTCCTGCAAACGCTTGCCCAAAGGCGCAGGGACGGTGGCCAGTTCGCTCTCCTGGTCTGCAATCTGGACCGCTTCAAACTGATCAACGACAGTTATGGGCCAGGTGCCGGTGACCAGTTGCTGAAAATGGTGGCCGCGAAGCTCTGTGGCTCCCTGCGGGAGAGCGATACCGTGGCGCGCATCGGCGGCGACGAGTTCGCGGCCATACTGCATGAAGTCAACGGTTGGAAGGAGGCCGCGGTGGTCGCTCAAAGAGCGTTAGCCAGTCTCGACGAACCAATCGAGCTTGACGGCGAGCAGGTACTGCTGAGCTGCAGTATCGGTATCGCCGTTTTCCCACAGGACGGCGAAGATTTCCACACTCTGCTGCGCAGTGCCGACGCAGCCTGTCAGCATGCCAAGCGCCGGGGCCGCAATGGCTATCAGTTCTATACCGATGCCATGAACACCAAGGCCGCGGAACGTCTGGAGATCGAGCAGCAGCTCAAGACTGCACTGCGTGACGGTGAACTGTATGTCCACTATCAGCCGCAGATGGATCTGGTCAGTGGCCGGATCGCCGGCGTCGAGGCGCTGTTGCGATGGAGCAATCCGCGCTTGGGGCAGGTACCGCCGGACCGCTTTATCCCGATTGCGGAGGAAACCGGTCTGATCCTGCCGCTGGGCGCCTGGGTACTGCGTCAGGCTTGTCTGGCCGGTCTGGAGTGGCAGCGGCATGGCCTTGGGCCGCTGACGGTCTCGGTAAATATCTCACCACGCCAGTTTCAGGACGAACAACTGTCACGAATGGTTGCCGGAATTCTCAAGGAGACCGGTATGGATCCTGGGTGCCTGGTGCTGGAGATAACCGAAAATGCCATCATGGAGAACATGGAGCTGGCACTGCGGACTCTGCACCGCCTCAGTGACATGGGGGTTGGGCTGGCGATCGACGACTTTGGAACGGGATACTCCTCGCTGTCGGTACTGCGACAGTATCCGTTGGACTCACTGAAGATAGACGGTTCGTTTGTGCGGGATCTGGCCGATAATACCGACGACAGGGAAATCGTCAGTGCGGTGGTCGCGCTGGCTCACAATCTGGGTTTGAAGGTGGTGGCGGAGGGCGTCGAAACCAGGGAGCAACTCGCCTTGCTGAGAGCGAGAGGGTGTGATCTGATCCAGGGGTACTACCTTGGGCGACCCATGTCCGCGGAGGCGCTGTCTGACTTTCTCACCAGTGGATTTCGGAGCAACAATCAGGCTCTGCAGAATTCACTAACCATACCCGCCGTCAGTGGTGACCGGTCCGCGGCGCCGCGACCCGTGGTGGCGGCGTCAATCGTGCGGAGAAAGGCGGGGCGCTGACGGACCGATTCGGGGGACTGGTTGCGGATCGAGTTCAGCAAGTTCGCGGGTACTTCGGTCGCCGGAAACCAGGCCAGGTGCTACTGCAGCAATTTCCGCATTGACGCGGTGTCAGGCCGGACTGCGGCGATGTGATATAGCGGTCAGAGGCCGGCGGTCAGTGGGGGAAAGGCTGGTGATCGCAATCACTCGTATCCTTGGACGACGTTTGCTTGAGGTCGTACCAGGCGAACAACAGGGCAACGAGCAACACTCCCAGCAACAGATTGATCATGCTTTTCAGATCCTGGTGTCGTCTTGCATTGAACTGTGGCACCCAGCATATTGCCGCCGGCCCGAAATCCCAATGGCAAATTTCCTAGTCACAGGCAGGAAATTCCGACCCGCAGGCGCCCGACAACCCTGATTCCTGCAGATTGGTGCCAGCTCCTTCGCAGGGTCAGCCCCACTGTAGCTGCGGATCAAAGCATCATGATGTCTGGCTTGCACTTCTCACCGGTGTTTGTGAGGACGCGGACATCTGGTGAGAAATGGCGGCTAGGAGATTCCGCACCGTCGTTTGAGAGTGTGGACCTTGAGCACGGCAGGCGTGCGCCGTTACTTTTCCCTGACAACGCCCCGACTCGAATGCGAGTGTCAGGGGCGAGTTAGTGCAACTGTACACCGCCAAACCGGCAGGAGACATCGGACATGGCTCGCCAAGTGCTTCAACTGGACGAAAAGGCGCGCAGAAAGGAGTTGCATCAGCGCAATATCTTTACGTTGCTGTGGCTGATCATATTTGCCGCCGCCGCATATCGCCTCGCGTTTGGCGCCCTTGATTTGGTAAACACTTCAGGTGGGATGCGTCTGATCATATTTCTGGCCGCGTTCGCGTTTTTTCTCGGCGGCTTCGTGGCCTTCGATATCATTCTGGCGCGGCTCTACCCCAAGTCCGAACAGTCGGGTGAAACCACCACCCGCTACGGTCGCCAGATCTAAGGCGATTTCTGTCAACAAAGTTACCAGCGTGCTTGTCTTTTCGCCCGTCTTCGGCGTTGCGACAGCCCTCACATAGCCCTGCTATGCTCTTGCTGCCGCGCCTTGTATACGAACGAACATCCTACGCAATCTGGTAACTTTGTTTCCGCCAATCGCCTAAAGTTTACGCAACAAGAGGACCCGGGAGTTCGGCGGGAATCCACGCTGCCGGTTGGCACGATGGTGCCCCGAAGAGGATTCGAACCTCTGACCTGCCGCTTAGGAGGCGGCCGCTCTATCCTGCTGAGCTATCGGGGCAAAGCGAGCCGTAGGTGGCTCTTGCCCGACTATGATACCCGTCGGCATGGCCATGGGCTATCAGACTTTGTTGAATTACCCGGAACTTCGATCTGGTGGAGCCGGGGGGAATCGAACCCCCGACCTCGACATTGCGAACGTCGCGCTCTCCCAACTGAGCTACGGCCCCTTCCAGGCGGCGGCAATGCTACACTAGATGCCTTTCCCTGCCAACGTCTCGTTGCCCTTCCAGTGGTTCCATTGTCCATCGTCATACCGGCTCTCGATGAAGCCGCTCTTATCGCTGCCACGCTGGCAAGGTTGCAGGCGATGCGAGTTCGTGGTGTCGAAGTATTGCTGGCCGATGGCGGTAGCACCGATGGTACGCAGGAGCTTGCTGTGGGCATGGTCGACCGGGTCATAGTCTCCCCCGCGGGGCGTGCCCGGCAGATGAACCATGGCGCCAGACAGGCGAGCGGACGGGTGCTGTGGTTTCTGCACGCCGATACCCTGGTGCCGGAGGATGTGGATCTGGAAATCATGCGTTTGGTGGCGGCCGGGCATCCTTGGGGTTATTTCAAAGTGCGACTTTCGGGTTCGCGGCCGATTTTAGCGGTGGTAGCCAGGATGATGAACCTGCGTTCAGGTATCAGCGGTATCGCCACCGGTGACCAGGGATTGTTCATGACACGCCAGGCATACCGTGCCGTCGCTGGTTTCGAACCAATACCATTGATGGAGGATGTGCACGTCTGCCGGCGACTGCGTGAATTGGCGCCCCCTGCCTGTGCCAGGTGGCGGCTGGTGACCTCCAGTCGCCGTTGGCAGCGGGACGGTGTGATGCGGACCATCGGCATGATGTGGTGGCTGCGCTGGCTCGACTGGCTGGGCGTCTCCCCGGCACGGCTGGCGAGGCTATACGCAACCTTGGGCAGCTGATATGCAGCCGCTGTGTCTCTATCCGCGCGGGCGGATACTGGTGTTTGCCAGGGCCCCGGTGGCGGGCAAGGTAAAACGGCGCCTGATTCCCGCTTACGGTAAATACGGCGCCGCGCGACTGTACCGGTCGATGTTGCAGCAGACACTGAGTCACACCACCGGGCTGGCGGCGGTAGAGTTATGGTGTCAACCGGATTGTCGTGTGCCATATCTGCGGGTTCGCGCGCGCCAGGCCGGTATCGTGCTACGCGCCCAACGGGGCGCCGACCTCGGCGCCCGCATGCACTTTGCCCTGCGCAAGGCACTGTCGGAGGCGGCCTGGGCCATCGTGGTGGGGTCTGATTGTGTTTCGCTGCAACGTGAGGATTTTCGGCGTGCCTGCGATTTGCTCGAGCAGGGGCGGGAGGCGGTGCTGGGGCCTGCTGAGGATGGTGGTTATCTGCTGCTGGGTCTGAGGCGGGTCGAGGCGGAGTTGTTCCGATCCATGCCCTGGGGCACGGGACGGGTGCTGTCTCGCACCCGGAGACGGTTGCATCGTCTCGGTGTTGACTTCGAGGAACTGCCTATGGGGTGGGATGCGGACCGCCCCGCCGACGTGCGTCGTTGGCTAAATAGTGTGCTGTCTCACAAATAACTCAACGCTTGCGCTGGCCTTGACGGCCTCTGACTGCGTTGCAGCTCGTCGCAATAGGCCCCGCTATTGCTCACTCGCTGCGCCTTGTCAGTGACCGCCATTGCTCACCGCTACCGTCAAGCTATTCGTGAGACAGCACACTAGTCAGCAAAACTCTCGGTGGTGTATCGAAACACCTTGATGGTGTCCGACCAATAGTCCGGAGGCAGCCCCGCTTTGTACTTTAGCTGGCTCAGGAAAACACCGGGATCGTTAAGTTGATCCCACACCGCGGGCAGAAAGGTGGCCCGATGGCGGCCCTCCTCGATGACCAGGCCGTCGGTACCCGGGCGCAACCGGGACAGCAGATCCTGCTCATTCCTGACGGTCAACGGCTGCGCTGGTGAAAGTACCGAGATGTGCAATTCCAGCTCAGTCAGTTCGGCTGCGTTCACGGGTTCGAATCTGGGGTCTTCGAACGCTGCTTCGAAAGCATGCTGGGCGACGTCCAGGATCAGCGGCTGTCGTGCGGTGAGCGTACCGATACAGCCGCGCAGGCGGCCACCGAGCTCCAGGGTAACGAAGCTTGCGCCTGTTTCCCTCAGCCTTTGCGGACAGCCCGCCGGATCCGGTCGCAACGGCTGCCCCCGTTCCAACCCATGTGCGATGGAATCGGTGCCGGTTTCCAGCAGAATCCGTCGTTGGCGGGGATTCAGGGCAGGTGGTTGCTCAGCTGAAGACATAGGCGCCATACCCAACCACGCGCTGACGGTCGCCGGCGGTATCTCCGGAGTTTCGCAGGTCCAGCGTTCTGGCTTGCAAACGATGATGGCGGGCGGCCAGCAGCATCCCCGCCAGCGGCGCGCGACCGCAGGCCTGTTGATAGTCGATGGATCGATAGTCCAGGCGCTCGATAGCGGCCGAGGTTTCGTGGTCCATGACCCGGGCTTCCTGGTAGGGGTGGTAGTGGCTGAGATCGGAGCTGATTACGATGAGTGTTTGTGGGCCATCCCAGATCGCCTCGATGACATCGGCCACCTGCTGCGGATCGGCATCCCCGACCACCAGCGGCAACAAGCGAAAATCTTCCAGCACCTGCTGCAGAAATGGCAGCTGCACTTCCAGGCTGTGCTCTTGAGCGTGGGCCTGATCGAATTCCGTGACCAGCCCCGACTCGAGCAGTCGGCCGGTGCACTGCAGATCCAGCGGTACCGGACCCAATGGTGTCAGGTAGGCTTCCCAGCTACAGGCTGCGATGCCCTGAAACGCGACCCGATGCGACGGTCCCAGCAAGACGACCTGGTCGACAGTCTCACGCAGCTCATGCAGTTGCTGGTACGCCGTTGCGGCCACCGGCCCCGAGTAAACATAGCCTGCGTGGGGCGCGACGATTGCCTTGGGTGCATAGCGGCGGCTGGAGGCCGCCTGAGCGAAACAGGTGGAGATCTGTGCTGACAGCGTGTCCGCAGAGGCGGGGTAGAAGGTGCCGGCTACCGCCGGGGGGCGTGACCCGTGGGGTGAGTATTCAGTTGTCTGCATGATCGAGCTCCGCGGTTGTCGGTGTGGCAGAATTGCCGCAGATCAAAGTCCGGGCGACTGCCAAAGGTTTATAATGGCGTCCTTCGTCAAGGAAGCAGGCAGGAGGTTGATCGTGAACGCCGATCGTGATCCATCCGTCGTTGCTACCCGTTATTGGCATTCCCTGCCCGACGGGCGTGTTCAGTGCGATCTTTGCCCCCGGTTCTGTAAACTCAGGGAGGGGCAGCGTGGATTGTGTTTCGTGCGTGCCTGCCAGGAGGGCGGGATCGTTCTCACCACCTACGGGCGTTCCAGCGGTTATTGCATCGACCCCATCGAGAAAAAACCGCTCAATCATTTTCTGCCGGGAACGCCGGTACTGTCTTTTGGTACCGCCGGCTGCAATCTGGCCTGTAAGTTTTGCCAGAACTGGGACATCAGCAAGTCGCGGGAGATCGATACGCTGGCGGACGACGCCAGCCCCGACACCATCGCCAGAGCGGCGCTGCAAATGGGTTGTAGGTCGGTGGCCTACACCTACAACGACCCGGTGATCTTCACTGAATACGCGGTGGATGTGGCCAAGGCCTGTCATCTTCATGGTATCCGCTCGGTGGCAGTCACTGCCGGTTACATCTGTGAGCAACCTCGCGTGGACTTCTTCAAGTATATGGATGCGGCCAACGTCGATCTCAAGGCCTTTACCGATAAGTTCTACTGGAAGCTGACCGGTGCCCACCTGCAACCGGTGCTGGACACGATCGTCTATCTGCATCACCACACGGATGTCTGGATCGAGTTGACCACCCTGTTGATCCCCGGGCAGAACGATTCTGATCAGGAGATCGTGGCGATGGCCGAATGGGTGCTGGCGCAGTTGGGCCCGGATGTCCCGCTGCACTTCAGCGCGTTTCATCCCGACTACAAGATGCAGGATCTGCCGGCGACGCCACCGCAGACACTGAGCAGGGCCCGTAAACTGGCTCGGGAAGTGGGTGTTCGCTATGTTTATACTGGTAACGTGCACGACACCGCCGGTGGCAGCACCTGGTGCCACCATTGCGGCCAGTTGTTGATCGAGCGCGACTGGTATGTGCTGGGAGCCTGGAACCTCACTGCAGATGGCCATTGCAACCGCTGTGGCAGCCCTTGTCCCGGAGTGTTCGAGGCCCGGCCCGGAACCTGGGGCGCGCGCCGCCAACCGGTACGGCTGCATGACTATGCCTGAACGGAGACAGCGGCTATGTCGCACCTGACTACACTGGTCGATGTCGATACCCTGTCCGCGCACTTGGATGATCCCGCGTGGGTATTGGTGGATTGCCGGTTCCGCCTGCTGGAGCCCGATGCCGGTGGGGAAATGTATCGTCTTGGTCACCTGCCTGGGGCGGTCTACGCGCATCTGGACCGGGATCTCTCCGCACCGGTGAGCGTCGGCAGCGGCCGTCATCCACTGCCGGCGCTTGCACAGATCCAACGGACGTTGCGGGCATGGGGTGTGTCGACATCGTCCCAAGTGGTGGTCTATGACGATATGGGAGGCGCAATGGCCAGCCGGCTGTGGTGGTTGCTGCGCTGGCTGGGGCATGGCGGGGTGGCGGTGCTGGACGGTGGTTTACAGGCTTGGCAGGCATCTGGTCATCCACTCAGTAGCGCCCCGCAGCCACCAGCCGCTGGCGATTTTCAGGCCCGGCCCGACGACGGCCTGTGGGTATCCACAGCGCAACTGGGTGCCGAACTGAATAGCGCTGGCTGTCTGCTGGTCGATGTTCGCGCGGTGGCACGGTTCCGCGGTGAATCCGAACCGATCGACCCGGTCGCCGGTCATATCCCCGGAGCGGTGAATCGCCCGTTCGAGACCAACAACAGCAGCAGCGACGGCTGTTTCCTGCCAGCCTCCGGGCTACGGGTCCGCTGGATGGATTTTCTGGGAGATGCGCCGGTCCCGCGTGTGATACAGATGTGTGGTTCCGGGGTCAACGCCTGCCAGAGCATCCTGGCGATGGAGATTGCCGGGCTGGGAGTGTCGCGGCTCTACCCGGGTTCCTGGAGCGAATGGATTCGCGATCCGGACAGGGCGGTGGCCACCGGGCCCTGAACGATACTCGGTGTCCGCACCCCCATTGGCCCGGCTTATTGAGCGCTTATGTGCCTGATTGTTTTAGCCTGGCAGGCGGTGCCCGGGGTGTCGCTTGCGTTG
>CBDVAK010000014.1:0-22921 GCA_965371945.1 uncultured Candidatus Competibacteraceae bacterium | reverse complement strand
CACCAGCCCGCTGCAACGCTGGGCGATACGCCGACATGAACCGAATCCCTCAGCGGTGACGTTGGACCAGCGCAAAGTTTATATTCTGCCGACCCGCAATGGCCTGCTGCTGGTGATCCTGCTGCTGGTCATGTTCCTGACCTCGACCAACTATGGCGTCAGTCTGGGGTTTATGTTCACCTTTCTGCTCACCGGTCTCGCTGCCGTGACCCTGTGGCACACACACCGCAACCTGTTGGGCCTGACGGTACGAAAACCCACGGCGGAGCCTGTCTTCGCCGGTCAGAACGCCCACTTCCAACTCGCGCTCGACTGCCCGCACGACGGCGCCAGAATCTCGATCTCGGCAACAAGGGGTGCTCACGGCGTTTGTGCGGATCTCCCGGCCGGTCAACGGACGATGCTGACCCTGCCGACACCGGCACCGCAGCGTGGTCGCGTCGAATTCGGCAGATTGTGCCTGTCGACCACTTACCCGGGCGGGCTGTTCCGGGCCTGGACCTGGTTGGGCTTCGACTCACGCACCCTGGTCTACCCGCGACCCGCGGGAACCCGGGCCTTGCCGCTGCAATCCACCGGGCAGGGGAAGTTTCCGGAACCGGAAAATCGAGCGGGGCGGGACGATGTCGATGGTCTGCGCGCCTATGTCCGCGGTGACCCCATCCGTCAGATCGCCTGGAAGGCAACCGCCAGATCCCGTGTTCCGCTCACCAAGCTACTGGTGTCTGAGGCGACCGGGGCCGTGCATCTGGATTGGCTGGCGACCCCCGGCAACGATATCGAACAACGACTCTCCCAGCTCAGCGCGTGGGTCCTGGAAGCGCACCGCCGCGGAATCACCTACGGGCTGTCGCTGCCTCGCATCACCATCGCACCAGCAAGCGGTGAACACCATCGCAGATCGTGCCTTGAAGCGCTGGCACGCTTTCCAGGCGGCCATGAGTAAGCAGGTGATGGTGGCCTGCACCGCGGTCCGGCAACCGCCGTTGAACTGGTTGCTGGCGGGGCTGACCCTGGCCATTGCGCCCCATTTGCTGCATCTGGCCGTGTGGATACCGCCGCTATTTGCGCTGGCGGCCCTGTGGCGCTGGCGAGCAGCTGGTCGCGGCACTGCGTTACCGTCACGATGGAGTCTTGCGATCGCCACGCTGGCGGCCAGCGTGGCGGTTGCGCTGACCCACGACTGGTCCGCCATGCGCGAGGGAGGAACGGCTCTGCTGGTCGTGATGAGTGCGCTCAAGCTGCTGGAGACACGCAACCAGCGCGATGTCATCATGGCCGTTCTGCTGGGATATCTGCTTGCCCTGACCTGGTTCTTTTATTCCCAGTCACCGCTGTCCATGGTCTACGGGCTAACGGTCGTCACGGTGCTCAACGGCGCCCTGATGCTGAACGCTCGCCACTCCCCCATCACCACCCGACAGCAGTTACGGAGTTCAGCAGGCATGGTGGTTCAAGCCATACCGGTGGCCGTGGTTCTGTTTCTGCTGGTGCCGCGCCTGCCGGGCCCATTGTGGGGGATACCAGCGCCCGGGGCGACCGCCACCACCGGGGTCAGCGATTCAATGAGCCCGGGCAGTATCAGCGAACTGAGTCAATCGGCGGCGGTGGCGTTCCGTGTTCGCTTTCTTTCGCCGGTGCCTGCGCGACCGGATCTGTACTGGCGTGGCCCGGTTCTGCAGGACTACCGCAGCGGACGCTGGACGGTTTACACGGACGACACCGGCAGCCCGCAACCGTTGATACCGGAAGGGCCCACGACGCGCTACACAGTGAACCTGGAACCGCACCAGGGCCGTTGGCTGTTCGCACTCGATATGCCGGCATCGACGCCCCCCAACGCCCGCATGACGGCCTCCAGGCAATTGCTCAGCAACCACGACGTCACCGAGCTGTTACGCTATCGCCAGGATTCCTATCTGCGTTTTGGTTTCCAGAGCACGCTGAACCGCCAGCAACGACGCGCAACGCTGCGCTACCCTGACGATGAAGATCCCCGAACCCGTGCCCTCGGCATGGCCTGGCAGCAGCAGGGACTGGCGCCGATGCAGATCGTGCAGCGAGCGCTGGCGATGTTTCGCGAGCAACCCTTCGTCTACACACTCACGCCACCGGTGCTGGGTCGCCATCCCAACGACCAGTTCCTGTTTCGTAGTCGTCGCGGCTTTTGCGAACTGTACGCGAGCAGCTTCACGCTGCTCATGCGCGCGGCCGGCATCCCCGCGCGCGTGGTGACGGGTTATCAGGGTGGTGAAGCCAACCCGTTGGGCGACTACTGGATTGTGCGCCAGTCCGATGCGCATGCCTGGTCTGAAGTCTGGATCACCGGCCGCGGCTGGGTCCGCGTCGACCCGACCGCGGCGGTGGCACCACAACGGATCGAATCCGGTCTGGCAGCCGCGCTGCCGGACGATGCGGACCTGCCATTGCTGGTCCGGGGAGGATCGCACTGGCTGTATCCGCTGGCGCTGGCCTGGGACGCGGTCAACAACAGCTGGAATGACTGGGTGGTCGGATTCGATGCCGCCAGCCAGCTCGGCCTGCTGCGCGCACTGGATCTACCGCAGGATCGTGCCCGATCATTGTTGTTGCTGCTGGTGGCCAGCCTGGCCTTGATCGCAGCCGCCGCCTGGTGGTTACCGAAATTGACGGCAAGGCAGCGCCCGGACGACCGCATTGGAACAGCCTATCGCCGCTACTGCAGCCGGCTGGCGAGGGCTGGACTGCATCGGCGGCAGCACGAGGGACCCCGCGATTATGCATCGAGGATTGCGCAACTCCGCCCCGATATAGCACCCGAGATATGGCGGGTCAGTCGTTTGTATATGAGGTTGCGCTATGGTAGCGGTGACGACCCGGTACTGTTACGCCGCCTCGAGGCAGTGGTCAGCACCTTTCGCGTCCGAGGTTCAACCTCTAAGCGACATCGGTCTCGGCAACAGGTACCTGCTTGCGCTGGTAATCCTCGATCGCCGCGGTGATGGCATCCTCCGCCAGCACGGAACAATGGATCTTGACCGGCGGCAGAGCCAGTTCCTCCACGATATCGGTGTTCTTGATCTGGCGCGCCTGTTCGAGCGTCCTGCCCTTGACCCACTCGGTCAGCAGCGAGCTGGAGGCAATCGCCGAACCACAGCCATAGGTCTTGAACTTCGCGTCTTCTATGACACCGCTTTGATCGACCTTGATCTGCAATTTCATCACATCGCCGCAGGCCGGGGCACCAACCATTCCAGTACCGATGTTTTCATCCGCCTTGTCGAACGAACCCACATTGCGTGGATGCTCGTAGTGATCAAGAACCTTGTCACTGTATGCCATCGTCAGTCCTCCGGTTCAGGCGGCCGTTTTCTTGTCGTGGTGCAGCTTCAGCGTCAGTTCCTCACGGCCATTTCGCCCATGGAACTTGTCCTGCCGCATCGAGATCCTGCGGACTGTGTCCCGATCAACGAACTGGGCCAAGGTGATTCCGCTCAGGAAACGATGAATCTGACTGCTCAGCTCGCTCCACAGATCGTGCGTCAGGCAACGACGACCACCCTGACAGTTCTTGTTGCCAGCGCAGCGGGTTGAATCCACATTCTCATCGACAGCACAAACGATATCCGCCACCGAAATCGCATCCGGCAGCCGCGCCAGTCGATAGCCCCCTCCAGGTCCACGCACACCTTCCACCAGTCCGCCACGCCGAAGTTTGGCGAAAAGCTGCTCCAGATAGGAAAGGGAAATATCCTGGCATTCCGAGATCTCTGCCAGTGTCACTGGGCCGGCCGAGTCGTGCAGTGCCAGATCCATCATCGCGGTGACGGCATAACGCCCTTTGGTTGACAGCCTCATGAAGATCACTCCAGATTGCGGAACCAGCCGCATTTCCCGCTTCTAGTGCTGTGAAAAGTATATTACCTGATCAAAACAGTCAAGAATTAGATCGGATCATACCGTCATCAGTTCCTCAAAACCGATAGCCCTGGTGCAAACAATAGCGCAACCACTTCATCAGGAAGCGGTTCAATCTCCAGCGGGCCCGAGCGTCTGCGGGTGCGGAACCTGGCGGCAGCGTCCACTGCCGCAACTGCGCGGTCATCGCCTCGGCGGTCCTGGCATCATGATAGATCCGCAGTCGCAGATCCGGTTCCAGGATACAGCCATCAGGACGCGGAAACCGGTATGTCAGGCAAAGATCCGAGGTATAGGGATGCCGTTCCAGCACCCGCAGATGCAGATCGAGCGCGCCGTCAAGCCTCGCCGTACGGCACACACCCGTGTCGGGAATGGCCGGGATCAGACGTCTGGCAAGCAGGTAGTTTTGCTCGTAGAGCTCCATGAGTGCTGCAAAGCCACCATGCAGCAACGGCCCACCCGAACGTTCTCTTTTGCAAGACAGCAACATGCCCATTACCATTGCGACGCAACATTGCCCACAGTCCAGGCGGCAGATGCATCACGCTTGGCGGGCTGGACAACAGGTTAACAACCGGGTCACAAACGACACAAGTGCTCCCGGTCATCGTGCGGGCGGGTCGACGTCAGGTTGGAGGGTTGCGAAGTGCCGGAAAACGTTCTGTGGTTCAAGTCACTGAGAATGGGTGACGTCGACCGGGTGGGGGGCAAGAACGCATCGCTGGGCGAGATGATCAGCAATCTCTCCGAGGCGGGCGTCCGGGTTCCAGGAGGTTTTGCCACTTCCGCCCAGGCCTACCGGAGCTTTCTCGCCCACAACGGACTTGTCGAACGCATCGGCAAGGCCCTGGATACTCTGGACATCGAGGACGTCAACAGGCTTGCCGAAACCGGCGCGCAGATCCGCCAGTGGATACTCGACTCACCTTTCCAAGCCGATCTGGAAACCGACATCCGCGACGCCTTTCAGCGACTCGCCGGTGAATCCGGTGAGCATGTCAGCTTTGCGGTTCGCTCATCCGCCACCGCCGAAGATCTTCCGGACGCCTCGTTTGCCGGACAGCAGGAGACCTTCCTCAATGTCTCCGGGATTGACGCCGTGCTGCAGCGCATTCGCGAGGTTTTCGCTTCTCTGTACAACGATCGGGCGATCAGCTATCGGGTCCACCACGGCTTCGATCACAGCCACGTCGCCTTGTCGGCGGGTGTGCAACAGATGGTGCGCAGCGACCGCGGGGCCAGCGGCGTAATTTTCACCATCGATACCGAATCCGGGTTTCCGCATGCTGTCTTTATCACCGCTGCCTACGGGTTGGGGGAAACCGTGGTGCAGGGTGCGGTCAATCCGGACGAATTCTATGTACACAAACCTACCCTCAGGGCGGGTCGCCCGGCCATCCTCAGACGCACGCTGGGTGCGAAAGCCATCAAGATGATCTATCGCGATCACGGTGACGATGGAGATTCGGTACAGACGGTGCCGGTAGCGGACTCGGAACGACGCCGGTTCTCGATCAGTGACGATGAAATCGAGTCACTGGCGCGACAGGCGCTGATCATCGAAGACCACTATGGCCGTCCCATGGATATCGAATGGGGCAAGGACGGTGAGGATGGCAAGCTTTACATACTGCAGGCGCGCCCCGAGACCGTACAAAGCCGGGCTAATACCCAGGTTCTGCAACGCTATCATCTCGGTGGTACTTCGAGGCTGCTGACCAGTGGCCGCAGCATCGGCCAGCGTATCGGCTCAGGCAGCGCACGAGTAATCAGCGATATCAGCCAGATGGACCTGGTGAGAACGGGCGACGTTTTGGTCACCGACATGACCGACCCGGATTGGGAACCGATCATGAAGCGTGCCTCCGCCATCGTCACCAATCGTGGCGGTCGCACCTGCCATGCGGCCATCATCGCCAGGGAACTCGGAATCCCGGCAGTGGTTGGCTGCGGCAACGCCACCAGCGCAATTCCCGATGCGGAACCCATTACCGTATCGTGCGCGGAGGGCGACACCGGGCATGTTTATCAGGGTCTGCTGCAGTTCGAGGTTCGTGAACTCAGTCTGGAAACCCTGCCCGAGCTGCCCTTCAAGATCATGATGAACGTGGGCAACCCGGATCGTGCCTTCGACTTCGCGTCCTTGCCGAACGATGGTGTCGGGCTGGCACGGTTGGAGTTCATCATCAACCGCATGATCGGCATTCACCCCAAGGCGCTGCTCGAGTTCGATACCCTGCCGCCGGAATTGCGCGCCCGGGTAGCCGACCAGATCAGCGGCTACAGCGACCCGGTGGAATACTACGTCGAACGGCTCAAGGAAGGCATTTCCACCATCGCGGCTGCTTTCCATCCTAAGCCGGTGATCGTGCGCATGTCGGATTTCAAGTCCAACGAATACGCGAATCTGCTCGGCGGCGAGCTCTACGAACCCCATGAGGAGAACCCCATGATCGGGTTCCGGGGCGCATCGCGCTATGTGGCGGAAAGTTTTCACGACTGTTTTGAACTCGAATGCCGTGCACTCAAGCGGGTGCGAGAGGTGATGGGGCTGTCAAACGTCTGGATCATGGTGCCGTTCGTGCGCACCGTCGGCGAAGCCGAGCAGGTCGTGCAACTGTTGGCCGAGAATGGCCTGCGGCGGGGTCAGGACGACCTGCGGCTGATCATGATGTGCGAGCTGCCCTCGAATGCACTGCTGGCGGAGCAATTCCTCGAACACTTCGACGGCTTCTCGATCGGCTCCAACGATCTCACCCAGCTCACGCTCGGGTTGGACCGGGACTCTGGACTCATTGCGCATCTGTTCGACGAACGCGATCCCGCGGTACGTCAGCTACTGCATATGGCGATCCAGGCCTGCCTCAAGCAGGGCAAGTACATCGGCATCTGTGGGCAGGGGCCGTCCGATCATCCGGATCTGGCGCGCTGGTTGATGGATGAAGGAATCGAAAGTGTTTCGCTGAATCCAGACACGGTGGTGCAAACCTGGCTTTATCTGGCGGATGCTGAAGTCGACGTCTGATCGGTGGCTTCCCCGGCTGGCGGCGCTGATGGCGGCGAACCATCGGTATGCTCGACCGCTACCAGCACACAGTCGCCTTCTTCATTGCAAACCACCCCGTGCTGCCAGGGCAGACGCCGGTACAGCCCTGCTTCACCAAATGCGACGAAGGGATACTTGATGATGTCGAAATAAGGTGAGTAATCGAAATCCCGCGGCGCGAACAATCGCGCGTTGCGAGGGTATAAGCGATAGCCACCGTCCACACCAGGCTCAACGACAGGCAGCACCGGGAAGTTGACCGAGGCAAACGCCTCGACCAGCAGTGTCGAACAAACCGTGCGCGTCACCGCGCCGGCACGACGTTCGAACAGGCTCGATCGCCAGCGTCTGGGAAAAATTGCCCACGGCATCAGAAATCTCGCCAGATCCAGGATCTGGCGCATATCGTAAGGCACACCCAGACGGGCCGCGGCATAGGCGATCACCGCCTGGGCATCCTGTCTGGACACGCCGCGCGGGCGGCAGATGCGTAGATGATCATCGCGATATCTGGACAATGGCACGACGATGGTGCCTTGTCCGATCAACGCCTCGATCAGCAATTGCTCGCTGGGATCACCACTGTAACTCTGGCGGATCTTGAGTCTGATCTGCGGATCATCGATGTCGGCCAGCCGTCCCAGGTACAACATGGAATGAGTCCATGAACTCTGGGTGATCAGTTTGATAACTTCGCTGACGCGACTGCGTCCCTCAACCAGGATCACATCCGAGGGCCGCAGTTCAAAACGCAGCTTCTCGAAATCGCAAAGCGGTGCCGCCGGCGGAGGTTTTTCCGCGTTCAGGAAATTGGTGATGTTGCCGCCTAGCCAGCCTTTGATACCCATCGCCGCCCTCCGTAAACGCGGCATTCCTTAACTACATGTGACCACGAAAGGCCCGCAAATGCGTCAAGTAGCGTAGTGTGTGGCCACGCAAAGCATGTGCCATCGAGCACTACTCCTCTCCGGCCTGCTCCGGCGCAACTTCCGCAGGCGATAGCCGGCGCCACAGGCAGGGCTTGCCGGCGGCCTTATCGAGCACTGCGAGATAGGCCTGGTGCTGGGCCAGCTCGCCGGCACTGGCGCGGATGACCGGCAACGGCGACCGGGATGCGGCGGTCGAGACCTGTCGCGATGCCTGCATATCGTGGGTGGCTGGCAACCCCAACCCCGGTTCGGAACCTTCAAGTGACAGGGCGACCTGGCCACTGGTCATTGCCAGGTAGACACCAGCCAGCAGTTCCGCATCCAGCAACGCACCGTGCAACTGGCGATGCGAATTGCTGACGCCATAGCGTTTGCAGAGGGCGTCCAGCGTGGCACGTTGCCCAGGGTGCCGGCGTCTCGCCATTATCAGGGTATCCAGGACACCACAGCGGTCCTCGAGCACCTCGACGTCAGGCCCCTGCACGGCTTTCAGCTCGTGATTGAGGAATCCCAGGTCGAATGCCGCGTTGTGTATCACCAGACGGGCACCGTCCACAAACTCCAGAAAAGAATTCGCCACCTCGGCAAAGCGTGGCTTGTCGGCAAGAAATTCGCCGGTAATCCCGTGGATTGCCACCGCCCCCTCGTCCACCTCCCGATCCGGCTGCAGATACGTATGGAAGTTCCGGTCGGTGATCCGCCGATTGACGATTTCCACACAACCGATCTCGATCACACGATGTCCCTGCGCAACCTCCAATCCAGTGGTCTCGGTGTCCAGAACGACCTCACGCATGATGGTTTCCTCCGCAAACCGTTGCTCAGCAACCGGCCGGTGCGCCACTTTGCATTTCGTCGATACCCCGGTTCGCCAGTTGATCTGCCAGTTCGTTGCCAGCATGACCGCTGTGCCCGCGCACCCATTGCCATTCGATACGGTGAATCCCGGTGAGGTCGTCCAGGCGTTTCCACAAGTCGACATTCTTGACCGGTTTGCCCGCAGCGGTTTTCCAGCCTTTGCGCTTCCAGCCCGGCATCCATTCCCTGACTCCTTTCAAGAGATACTGTGAATCCGTGGTCAATCGTACCTGGCTGGGCCGCTCGAGAGCCTCCAGTCCGCGAATCGCAGCGGTCATTTCCATGCGATTATTAGTGGTGTCCGCCTCCCCACCGTACAAGCTGCGGCTGTGGCTGCCGTAGCGCAGCAACACGCCCCATCCGCCGACGCCGGGATTGCCCCGGCAGGCGCCATCGGTAAACATCTCAACTGCCTTCTCTGACACGAATGCTCCTTGTGACCGGTTCCATCACACGGGCCGAAACCAGACTCCGCCGCGGGATCCAGCGGGGACGAATCGGCGTCAGCGTGGACACTTTTTTGCGGGCCACCAGCAGGTAACCGCCGGACAGTGTCGCCAAACACCTCTCTAGCGGACCGCCCCCAGCCTCCGTGACAGATGGCAGCCGCAACGATGCACCGATAGGAAAATAGTAATGCAGCTGCCGAATTTCGAATCCCAGCAGACGCAACCAGTCTCCGCAGCGCCGGTGGCCCAGCAGATGACCATTCCAGGGCGCCGGCGCGCGACGCTGCACCAGGCGGCGCATACCCCACAACGAAATCGGATTGAAAGCCGACAACAACAGCTGGCCCTCCGGCACCAATATCCGATCAGCCTCACGCAATGCCTGGTGCGGATCTGCACAAAACTCCAGAATGTGCGGCATCGCCACCACATCGATACAATCCGAAGCAATCGGTAACTGCTCCGGCAACGCCTGGCACCACTCGCCCGGCTGGGTATTCCCGACCGGATCGACGATACATCGACGCAAGGTCGTGGCAGCCCTCATCAGACCCTCGACACCTGGCTCCCCGACTTGTACCAGTTGGTAGCCGTACAACTTCGGCAGCACGCGGTCGTATACGTCGCGCTCGGCCAGCAGAAAACGCCGACCTGCGGCACTCGCGCCCCAGTCTCGGAATCCTGTCCATGCTGACGAATCCGCAACCAACTCGTTGCTCACATTCACCTGTGCATTCCCACTACCCTGACCATAGACAGGCCGGCACGCCAGCCCGAGCCTGTACACACGCCACCGAGGCCGCGCGGGACATGATTCCCGCAAACCGTTATGGTACCCGCGATGAGATAGGCGTTCGATCCCATTTTGAGGCCGGTACGCGGACCACCTATAATCCTTCTGGAGCCGGTAGCCCGCGACACCGAGATAAGATTGCTGCCACCGGCCCAGAAACTGCGTCATCGAAGTTCCGAGCCAGGCACGGGAATATATACAGCGAGCCATGTCCATAGCCAACAGTCTTTTTGCCACCACCTGTCTGCTGTTGCTGTCGGCCTGTTCGGGACTCCCCGGGCGCGGTTCGCCCGCGAGTCAGCCGCCCCCCGAACCTCGTGGTTCTACCGCTGTGCATACCGATGCGGAAGCGGGCGCACCTCACGCCGATCTGTGGTCCCGGTTGAGAGACCGGTTCCAACTCAGCGACAATCTCAATCCGCGCATCGATGCGGAGGTCAAACGGTATAGGCGACACCCCAAGGACCTGTCGACAGCCAGCGAACGGGCCCGGCCCTATCTGTATCTTATCGGCGAACAGGTCGAAGAACGACAGTTTCCTGGTGAAATCGCGCTGTTGCCCATGGTGGAAAGCGGCTTCCGGCCCCACGCACGCTCCTACCAGAGTGCCGTGGGATTGTGGCAGATCATGCCGCGTACCGGTTCACGTTTCGGCTTGGAACGGGACTGGTGGTATGACGGCCGCGGCGATGTCTACGAGTCGACGCGGGCCGCGCTGGACTATCTGCAATACCTCAACGGATTGTACGACGGTGACTGGTTGCTAACGCTCGCGGCCTACAACGCGGGCGAAGGGCGGGTCCGGGCAGCAATCAGGAAGAATCGCGGCAACGGACGGCCAACCGATTTCTGGAACCTGGCACTGCCCTCGGAAACCATGCGCTATGTGCCGAAGATTCTGGCGGTTGCCCGGATCGTCGCGACACCGGACGCGTACGGCATCCGACTGGCGCCGTTGCCGGACGAACCGGCACTGATAGCGATTGATACGGGTGGGCAGATAGATCTCACGCTGGTGGCCGAGTTTGCCGGGCTGCCCACCAAGGAGCTGTACCGTTACAACCCCGGATACAAACGCTGGGCCACCAGCCCCGAGGGACCGCATCGGGTTCTGGTACCAGTTGCCAACGCAGAGATGCTCCGGCAGGCTTTGCAGGATCTTCCCGCCGAGGAGCGCATCACCTGGCGGCGCCATCAGATCCGTTCGGGCGAAACCCTAAGTCACATTGCCGCACGCTATTCGGTCGATACCGGTGCGCTGCAGCAGGCCAACAGCCTGAGCAGCCGCAACCGGATTCGTGCCGGAGACTATCTGTTGGTGCCCTCACCAAGAAATCCCCAGTCTACACGGATAGCCGGTGGCGCCGGGGATACCACCCCGGCGAGTTCCCGCAAGATCGAATACACGGTACGGGATGGCGACAGTTTGTGGACCATTGCACGCCGGTTCGGAGTCTCACACGTCACACTTGCACGCTGGAACAATCTGGCGCTAAGCAGCGTGCTGCGGCCAGGCAAACGCCTGGTGGTCTGGGCCTAGGAGGCTGTCCGAGAACAGACTGATCTACTGCGGACCAGCCTGATTGGCCATATGTTCCGATCCTGTTCGTTAAATAGCACAACTATTCCCCTCAAATGATCGAAAAATCTGACTCGCCCTCGCTACCACCGCTGTTCTCGGACAGCCTCCAGCAACAGTCCCCCGCGATTGAATGTTCAGGGCCATACCACAAAGGTATACTTGAATATTAGTACATTCCAATATTATAGTTCACTTGCTGAGCCCGCTTGTCACAGCGCCTCGCCAGGCTGGGTTCGGGAATGTCGCGAGAAGGATGCAAAGACAGACAAACCTGCAGTACCGAAGTGGTTTTCAGATGCTCCCGGGGGAGAAAAAGATGTCGATAGTGAGTGCTCTGATGGTCGGCGCGTTGCTCGGCTGGTTGGTTGGCTGGTACCTGGACCGCAAATTCTGGAACCGCCAGCGCGTTTCGATCAGCGAACACAACACGCGCGCTGAATTGCTGTCCGCTGACCTGGATAGCGCGCGCAAGGAGCTTGAACAGCTCAGGGACCAACTGAACCATGGCACTCTTACACAGGACCCGGAACAACCGAGCGGCCGGTTGGAAACCATCAAGGGTATCGGACCTGCGTTCGCCAAGCGGCTACGGGCAGCCGGTATCGCGACGTTTGCGGATCTCGCCGCGCTCACCGAGCAACAGCTCAGCGACATTATTGACGCCCAGGCCTGGCAGCGTATCGATCCCGCCACATGGCTCTCGGAAGCCGCCAGGCTGAGCGCGAGTGCCACGGAATGAATGTCGAACAGGAACTGCAACATCACGACCGGTTCAAGGGGCGCGTTGCCAAAGGGCTGGCCGCGGCCGGTGCGCTGACGCTGGCGCTGACTTACTGGCAGCAGACCGGCGAACAACAGCCAGGCGTTGTCAGCGCCGATAGTGGCGAACCGGTGGCCGTCTCAACCCGGACAGATACCGAAACCCTCATCCGGGAACCCGCATCCAAGACCCTGTCGCCGGAGGCAACCACCGTCGCTCTGGCAACGACGCCGGCCGCCGAACCCGCATCAGGCAGCGAACCCGACATCAAAACTGTGACCGAGGAAACGACGCCGCAACCGAAGCAGGAGGAGGCCTCGAGCGCTGGTCCCGAGGCCGACCTTGCCCTCGAAGCCCCCGTCCTCCCGGCCAAGGTCACGCAGCCCACGCAACCGCCGAGTGAGCCAACGACAACACAGAGCGAGGCCGTCCCTTCCACCGATGCGCCCGATTCAACGGCGGCTATTGGCAAACCGTCCGGACAAGCATCCGCTGCAGCAACCGGCACGGACCGCGGCGTCTCCCGGAACAGTGCTGAGCAGCGCATGCTGGAACGGGCCCGCCTCGAAAGAAAACGCCGGGGACCTCTGCAGGCACTGGCCAGCTATCGACAAGTGTTGTTCCTCTATCCTCGCAGTCAGCAGGGCAACATCGAGATCGCTGACATTTTTGTCGACCTGGGCAATCGTTCAGCGGCGGCCGACCACTATGCACGCGCCGCTGAGATCTCGGCTGACTCCGGTGACATACAGCAAACACGCGTGCTGGTGACCCGTGCCTGGGAACTTAATCGCAGTGTCGGACGCACCTTATCCACCCGCCTCGGTATCGATCCCGGCAACAACCGGTAGTCCTGCTGCGTTGGGCAACCCGCGAACCGGGATTCGGGTATGATCCCCGGAATTCGACAGACTCCTACAATCTGTTGATCTTTCCGGAGGAAGCTTGCAGATGGGATTTCTCAACGGCAAACGTGCACTGATCGTCGGTCTGGCCAGCAATCGCTCCATAGCCTATGGTATTGCCAATGCCATGCACAGGGAAGGCGCGGAACTCGCATTCAGCTACCAGACTGACCGACTCAAGGCCCGCGTGGAGAAGATGGCTGATGGCTTCGGAAGCCAGATCACCATGCCCTGCGATGTCTCCGCTGATGAGCAGATCGAAGCAGTCTTCGCGCAGTTGGGAAAGCACTGGGACGGTCTGGATATCATTGTCCACTCGGTGGCCTTCGCGCCCGGCGAGGAACTCAAAGGCGACTACGTGGATGCTGTCAGCCGCGAGGGTTTTCGCGTCGCGCACGACATCAGCGCGTACAGCTTTGCAGCACTCGCGAAATACGGCCGCGCCATGATGCAGGACCGAAACGGCGCTCTGTTAGCGATGACCTATCTGGGCGCGGTACGCTGCGTCCCGAACTACAACGTCATGGGGGTCGCCAAGGCGAGCCTGGAAGCCAACGTGAGATACATGGCCCAGTCGTTGGGTCCGGAAGGAATCCGGGTCAACGCAATCTCGGCCGGGCCGATCCGCACGCTGGCCGCATCGGGGATCAGCAACTTTCGAAAAATGCTGGACGGCTTCGCGAACCTCGCACCGTTGAAGCGCAACATCACCATCGATGAGGTCGGCAACGCGGCCGCGTTTCTGTGTTCAGACCTGGCCTCCGGCATCACCGGAGAAATCACCTACGTGGATGCCGGTTTCAATACCGTGGCGGTCACCGGAGCGGAGTGAACCTGGGCCCCGCGCTCAGAACTTCTCCTTAGAGCCGGTCCGGGTGGGTCTTGATATCGCTACGCGAGCGCAGCGACTGCAGTGAGGACTGCCACTCGTTGGCGCCCGACTGTTGAGCGATTTGGGCGCTCAGCCGCTGTCTGGATTCTTCACTGACCGAGTCGGGATCCGCATTGTTGACCGCGACGAGCTCGATCACGGCGCGATCACCATTGCCCAGAACAGGAGCACTGTAGACAGGTTTACCGTCCCCCGGACGGGGCATCCGGAAGGCTTCGTCGATCACCCCAGGCGGTAGCTCGCTGCCCGTGCGCTTGACCGCCACCGGTGGGTTCCAGATGTCGCGCTCGGGTGTCGCATAAGATTCCAGCGTGTCCCGGCCGGCTTTCATCGCGCTGAGTGTCTGCTCGACAACGCGGTTCATTTCCTGTTCGGCCCGTTCGTTGCGCACCGCGTCCTCGACTTCGGACCGGACCTCGGGAAACTCTCTGGGCCGCGCCTCCTCATGCTCCAGCAATCGCAACACAACGAGCTGCGCAGGACCCAGCTCCACGGCTTCGCTGTTTAATCCCTGACGCAATATGTCGTCCGAGAACGCGGCAGTCCGAATCGCCGCCTGCTCGCCGATGCCCTCACCCTGGGAGGGCGTCATCCAAGTGCTTTCGGAGATCGTCAGAGCCAACGCCTCGGCGACAGGCTCCAGGCTGCCGGGCTCCTCGTAAGAAATATTGGACAGGGTTTCCGCCTGCTCGAAGAACTCAGTCTCTGCCCGCCGTTTTTGAATCTCGGCGCGTAACTCGTCGCGAACTTCGTCGAAACTCCTGGTTTCACCGGGCGTCATCTTGTCCAGGTGAATGATGTGAAACCCGAACTGGCTGCGAACCGGCTCGGTAAACCCGCCCACCTCATCAAGCGCGAACAATGCCTGCTCGATTGCCGGTTCCAACATTCCAGGGGCCACTACGCCAAGCTCACCAGCTTCAAGTGTCCCATCAGAATCGTCGGCGGCGAGCGCCATCGCATCATCGAAACCAAAAGCATCGTCCCGGAGTTGCTGGTGAATGTCGTCGATGCGCTGACCTGCGGAGATGATATCGTCCTCAGACGCATCTGCTGCGACCGGCACCAGAACATACGACGCGGTACGCTCCTCGTCCCTGGTGAACCTTGCGATCTGCGCCTCATATTCGCCACGTAGCTCGTCGTCGCTGACCGGAGATTGCTCCGCCATACGTCCGGCATCCAGTTCCACATACTGAACCCGGACCCGCTCCGGCGCCCTGAAACGGTCACGGTTGTCATCGAACCAGGATTCCAAATCACTGTCGCTGACTTCCACCGATTGCCGAAAGCTGTCGAGAGAGAGTCGCAGGAAGCCGACTTCACGCGTCTGCTCCATCACTTCGAGCAGCGCATTCAACTCCGCGCGGGTCGGCCTGTAGGTCGTACTGATTCCCCGACTCATCTGCTCGGTCGAGATCTCGGCACGCAACTGTTCTTCGAACGCTGCCGGTACCAGACCCTGACGACGCAGCGCCAAACGATACCGTTCATCGTCGAACGCCCCCGCGTTCTGAAAGGCAGGAATCGATCGGATGGTTTCCGCGATCTGTCGGTCCCCGACCCGATAGCCCTCGCCGGCCGCGATCGCCACCATGAGTCGCTGGTCGACCAATTGCTGGAGGACATCGCGCTTCAACCGGGTTTCATCCAGCATCGAGGGGTCGAACCGGCCACCCAGCAGGTTCTGCAGCCGAGCCTGCTGCTCCTGATAGGCACGCTGAAACTCTTGCAGCGTGATCTCGTTGCCGTCAACTTCGGCAACATCGACCTGGCCACCGCCCTGGAACTGATCGATGCCGAAAAACGCAAACGGGATGATCAACAGTCCGATGATGCCGTAGGCGATCCAGCCGGTGGCACGATCTCTAATAGCCTGAAGCATGGGCAGATCCGATCAGCAAAAACGGGGGATATGCGCCTTCCGGGGGTAGCACATGCAAAGCACCGTAAACCCGGTAAGGCGCCACCCGGCAGCACACCCTCATTGTTCGGCACAGTGGCCTGAAACGAAAGTGGCGACCCCGCGGGTCGCCACCTTGGAGAGCAGCCTATTCAATATGGCGGACCGGACGGGACTCGAACCCGCGACCTCCGGCGTGACAGGCCGGCATTCTAACCAGCTGAACTACCGGTCCACGCGATCAATGGTGGGTGCTGAGGGACTTGAACCCCCGACCCTCGCCTTGTAAGGGCGATGCTCTACCAACTGAGCTAAGCACCCTGTAAAGCGAGGGCGCTAATTTACAGCATCCTTGAGGCCTTTGCCAGCCTTGAAGGAAGGTATCCTGGAAGCCTTGATCTGGATGGTCTTGCCGGTTCTGGGATCACGTCCGGTGCGTGCAGCGCGATCACGTACCGAGAAGGTTCCGAACCCGACCAGGGTCACCTGATCACTGCTCTGTAAGGTCTCAGTCACAGTACTTATCACGGCCTCGACCGCCCGGGTTGCGTCAGCCTTGCTCAGCCCGGACTTTCCGGCCACTGCATCGATAAAATCGGATTTGTTCATTCCGCCTGCCTTCTGTCATTGTGATTCGTGGTGGAACCCGGTTGGACAGCCTCTTCCAGGACTTTTTCCCCCCCGCGGTGGAGGGTGTTATAGCAAGCCCCCGGAATGAGTGTCAACAGAGGATCAATGGGCCCTGGGGCGCTGTCTGCGCGCCCCCTTCTCGTTATTGCTTTCGCTATTTTCCTTATCCTGTTCATCATCGGAGGATTCCTTCCCTGATGCCGGGACCGGGGGCCGCAGCAGAGCGAGTTCCAGCACCTCATCAATCCATTGCACCGGGCGGATTTCCAGACGTTCGAGGATGTTTTCCGGAACCTCGGCGAGATCTTTGCGATTTTCCTCTGGAATCAGAACGGTGGAGATTCCACCTCGATGCGCAGCCAGCAACTTCTCCTTGAGCCCACCGATGGGCAGCACCTCACCTCTCAAGGTGATTTCTCCGGTCATTGCGACACTGGCCCTGACCGGGATATCAGTGAGCGCGGACACCAGGGCCGTGCACATCCCGATGCCGGCGCTCGGGCCATCCTTGGGTGTCGCCCCTTCGGGAACATGGACGTGAAGATCCAGCTTCTGGTAGAAATCCGCTTGAATCCCCAACACCTGGCTTCTGCTTCGCACTACGGTCTTGGCCGCCTGAATGGACTCCTTCATGACGTCGCCCAACTGCCCCGTATACAATTCCTTGCCTGTGCCCGGCACTACCGCGGCTTCGATCGTCAGCAGTTCGCCACCGACTTCTGTCCAGGCCAGACCGGTGACCTGGCCAACCTGGTCCTGATCGTCGGCCAGACCATAGCGAAAACGACGCACGCCAAGGTAGTCGTCGAGTTTTTCCGGATCGATATTGAAAGTGCCTTCATGAGGATGCAGGAGCACCTCCTTGACCACCTTTCTGCAGATCTTGGCCATCTCCCGTTCAAGATTGCGGACCCCGGCTTCGCGGGTGTAGTAGCGAATGGTGTCGCGAACCACGGCCTCGGGAATGTCCAGCTCGTCTTCCTTGAGCCCATTGGCTTTCTTTTGTTTGGGGATTAGGTAGCGCTCGGCGATGTGCACCTTTTCGTCCTCGGTATAGCCCGGCAAACGGATGACCTCCATACGATCCAGCAGAGGCGCAGGAATATTCATGGAGTTGGCTGTTGCCACGAACATCACATCCGAGAGATCGAAATCGACTTCCAGATAGTGGTCATTGAAGGTGTTGTTCTGTTCGGGGTCGAGCACCTCGAGCAGCGCCGACGCCGGGTCACCACGAAAATCCATCGCCATCTTGTCGATTTCATCGAGTAGAAACAATGGATTACGGGTGCCGATCTTGGACAGATTCTGGACGATCTTACCGGGCAATGAGCCGATATAGGTACGCCGATGACCGCGAATCTCGGCTTCGTCGCGAACACCACCCAGCGACATGCGGGTAAACTTGCGATTGGTCGCCCGCGCGATAGAACGTCCCAGTGAGGTCTTGCCAACGCCCGGCGGCCCTACCAGGCAAAGGATGGGGCCCTTTAGCTTGCGTACCCGTAGCTGCACAGCCAGATACTCGAGTATCCGCTCCTTGACCTTCTCCAGGCCATAGTGATCCTCTTCGAGCACCTGCTCCGCGGCGGGCAGATCGTTGCGAATCTTGGAGCGCTTCTTCCACGGCACCTGGACCAGCCAGTCGACGTAGTTGCGTACCACGGTGGCTTCGGCCGACATCGGTGACATCATGCGCAACTTGTTGAGCTCCGCAGTTGCCTTCTTTTTCGCATCCTTGGGCATGCCCGACTTATTGATGCGGGCCGCCAACTCGTCGAGTTCGTTGGGTACTTCCTCGAGATCTCCGAGCTCCTTCTGGATGGCCTTCATCTGCTCGTTGAGATAGTACTCGCGCTGGCTCTTTTCCATCTGCTGCTTGACGCGAGAGCGGATTCTCTTCTCCACCTGGAGAACATCGATCTCTCCCTCTACCAGCGTCATGAGCTGTTCCAGCCGCGCGTGCACGTCCGAAACTTCCAGCAATCGCTGCTTTTCCTCCAGCTTTAACGCCATATGAGCGGCAATGATATCCGCCAGGCGGCTGGGGTCTTCGATACCGGATAGCGAGGAAAGCACCTCCGAGGGGACTTTCTTGTTGAGCTTGACATACTGATCGAAAACGCTGAGCAGCGAACGCATCAACACCTCGATCTCACGCTCATCGTCCAACACCGTTTCGGCAATCGGTTCGAACGACCCTACGAAGTGCGGCCCGTCAGCATCGATGCCCTTGATCTTTGCACGTAAGCCACCTTCGACCAGCACCTTGACCGTGCCATCAGGCAGCTTCAGGAGTTGCAGAATGCTGGATACCGTACCCAGGGTATACAGATCCTCAACCTCCGGATCGTCAACTTCGGCGCTTTTTTGGGCAACCAGCAGAATCCTCTTGTCAGCCGCCATCGCCGCATCCAGCGCACTGATGGATTTCTCGCGACCCACGAACAAGGGGATGACCATGTGAGGATAGACCACCACATCCCGCAGTGGTAACAGCGGCAACCCGCCAGCGGCCGATTCGTCGGTGGACACTTCGCTTTGCTCGTCAGCCATTGCCGACCTCTGGTTTGAGTGTTCCGGGTAATGCGATTCCGACGGCGTCGCCGCGAGAGCCACATTCGGGAAATCCCCGTACCTGCCTCATTCGAGACGGGTCGGAGATTCGCTATGAGATATGGGGGCAGATGTGACGCAATCAAGTGCCGCAGCCGCAACAGACCGGTTACCGACAGCGGCAGGCAACCGGGATTGGCCACCTGCCCGCGATTGCCTGTCAGTCGGTCGCAGCGCGTCGGGTTGCAGCCTTTTCATACAGGAAGTAGGGCTGCGACTCGCCGAGGATCACCGGTTCATCCACAACCACCTTGGTCACTTCGTCCATCGACGGCAAATCATACATGGTGTCCAGCAGCACGTGCTCGAGTATGGTACGTAGACCACGCGCGCCCGTCTTACGCGCCATGGCCTTACGAGATACGGCACGAAGGGAATCTTCACGGAATTCCAGCTCCACGCCTTCCATCTCGAACAGCCTTGAAAACTGCTTGGTGATAGCGTTCTTGGGTTCGGTCAGAATCGTCACCAGCGCGTCTTCGTCGAGTTCCTGCAACGTGGCCACCACCGGCAGCCTGCCCACAAATTCAGGGATCAGGCCATAGCGTATGAGGTCTTCCGGCTCCACATCCTTTAGCAGTTCGCCCACGCTGCGACTATCCTTCTCACCCTTGACCTCGGCCGAGAAGCCAATGCCGCCGGCCTCGGAGCGCCCCTGGATGATCTTTTCCAGGCCTCCGAACGCGCCACCGCAGATAAACAGGATATTGCCCGTATCGACCTGCAGGAATTCCTGCTGTGGGTGCTTGCGCCCACCCTGGGGGGGTACGGAGGCGATTGTTCCCTCGATCAGTTTCAGCAAAGCCTGTTGAACGCCCTCGCCGGATACGTCCCGGGTAATCGAAGGATTGTCAGCCTTGCGGGAAATCTTGTCGATTTCGTCGATATAGACGATACCGGTCTGCGCCTTCTCTACATCGTAGTCACACTTTTGCAGTAACTTCTGGATGATATTCTCGACGTCCTCACCCACATAACCAGCTTCCGTCAGCGCGGTCGCATCGGCGATGGTAAACGGTACTTCGAGCAGCCTCGCCAGCGTCTCGGCAAGTAGCGTCTTGCCGGAACCGGTGGGGCCAATCAGCAGAATATTACTCTTGGCGAGCTCGACTTCACTCTTATCCTGGTCGACGCCCAGGCGCTTGTAGTGATTGTAGACCGCAACTGACAACACTTTCTTGGCATGATCCTGGCCGATCACGTATTCATCGAGCACATGCTTGATTTCATGAGGCTTGGGCAGCGCGCTGCCTGTACTGGATTCCTTTTCCTCGAGTTCCTCACGAATAATATCATTGCAAAGCTCCACGCACTCATCACAGATAAATACGTTCGGCCCCGCAATCAGCTTGCGCACCTCGTGCTGACTCTTGCCGCAAAAGGAGCAGTACAGGAGTTTTCCATCCTCACCCCTGTCAGTCGTACTCATACGGAGTCCTCGCTCTTGCCCGGTATTCCGGCCCTGGTGTTCTTCAGCGCCGCCAATCCGCAACAAGGATCATGCCAGTGATTGATCGGTTGAGCCTGTTCCATGGCACTCCCGATCGCTGGCGTTGAAAATTCAAACTTGGCCAACACTTGGCCGCCAGTGCCATATTCAACAACGTCCCGGCGCTGTTGGCAAGAACCACGATCGTACCAAGCCCGATCACCGTTGCCGGAACTCACCATCCGGGATCAGACGAATCAGCTATCAGCGTCCCTGACCACTGAACGATCTGCAAGCACGACGTCTACCAGACCGTACTCCACAGCCTCCACCCCGCCCATGAAATTGTCGCGGTCGGTATCGGCTGCGATCGTTTCGAGATTCTGCCCGGTATGCTTGGCAAGCACCTCGTTGAGAAGCTCACGCCAACGCAGGATCTCCCGGGCATGGATATCGATATCCGAGGCCTGGCCCTGGAACCCCCCCATCGGTTGGTGGATCATGATACGGGAGTGGGGAAGACAGTAACGTTTGCCTTTCGACCCGCCAGCCAGCAGCAACGCCCCCATACTGGCGGCCTGACCGATGCACAAGGTGCTGACATCCGGCTTGATGAACTGCATGGTGTCATAAATTGACATGCCCGCGGTCACCGCGCCACCCGGTGAATTGATGTACAGATGAATATCCTTGTCCGGGTTGTCGGCCTCGAGGAACAACAACTGCGCAACCACCAGGTTGGCAGTATGGTCGTCGACCGGACCCACCAGAAAAATCACCCGCTCCTTGAGAAGCCGGGAGTAGATATCATAGGCTCTCTCGCCACGGGGGGTCTGCTCAACCACCATGGGGACCAGGTTGAGGCTTGTGGTCGGTGCCGATGTATCATTCACTGGCTGTCTCCCTGGGGATTCATGACTGCATCGAAGCTGGTCGGCTCATCAACGACACCGGCACGCTCCAAAACCCAGTCGACTACTTGCTCTTCCAACACCATGGCGCGCACACGGTCCATGGCGCGCTGGTTTTGCCGATACCAGTCACGCACCTGGTCGGGGTGCTCATAAGTGGAGGCCAGCGACTCGACCTGGGCGTTGACCCGTCGCTGATCGACTTCGATTCCGGCGCTCTTGACCAGTTCTGCAATGATCAGGCCGAGGCTGACACGACGACGCGCGTCATCCTCGAAGCGCTGGCGCAGCTCGCTGGTGATCTCAACGACTGAATCATCATCGGTTTCGACAGCGCCAGCCTGCCCGGCCAGGTTGCGGATCTCCTGGTCGATCAGCACTCGCGGCAACTCAAAATCGTTGGATCCCCGCAGACCATCCATTACCTGTTGCTTGAGGCGCCCGCGTATCGCCCGCTGCAACTCTCCCTCCATGTTGCCGCGCAGTTCGCCACGCAAGGCTTCCATGCCACCATCCGATACATCGAATTCGGCGGCAAACTCGTCATTCAACTCCGGCAGCCGGGGTTCCGCCACGCCTTTGACATCCACTTCGAACACTGCCGACTTGCCCGCCAGATGTTCGGCTGTATAGTCATCCTGGAAAGTGATTTCGATATGCTTGTGATCCCCCGCCGACAGCCCTTGCAGGGCGGTCTCGAAGCCGGGCACCATTGCCCCCGAGCCCAGCACGATGGGCGCATCCTCGCCTTTGCCGCCAGCGAATTCCTCACCATCGATGCTGCCCACGAAATCCATCGTGACCCGGTCGCCTTCCTGCGCCGCGCGATCCACGTCTATCCACTGGGTGCGTTGCGTGCGCAACCTTTCCAGCATTTGGTCGATATCGGCCTCTTCGACGGCCACAGTTGGCCGCGTGATTCGCGTCGACTCTACCCCACTCACCTCAAACTCCGGGTAGACCTCCACGACGGCAAGATAGCGGAACGTGTCCCCGTCGGCGGCGGGAGTGGCCTCAATGGTCGGGCCGCCGGCCGGTTTCAGGTTTTCGCTGCCGAGCGCCTCCAGATAGCTGTCGCGGATGACCTCACTGGTCACCTCGCCCCGCACCGCCTCCCCGAACCGGTTGCGAACCACCTTGACCGGCACCTTTCCCGGACGAAACCCGTCAATGCGGATACGCCTCGACATATCGTTGAGTCGCTTCTGAACCTCATCGTCGATTCGTGCCGCGGGAAGCTCTACCGTGATGCGGCGCTCAAGGCCGTCAAGGACTTCCACCGAAACCTGCATAACCCGTTCCTCTGTACTTAGGCGAT
>CBDVAK010000013.1:0-23444 GCA_965371945.1 uncultured Candidatus Competibacteraceae bacterium | reverse complement strand
TCCACCTCGGCGACTGTTCGTGTTTCGTCCCAGGGCTCCATCAACGTGGTGAGCAACAACTTTTCGAACTCGCCCGCAAACCGGGCGATGATTTCATCCGGATCCGGGACCAGCTTCATATCGGTCATGATTCCGAACTGCACGTCACCGTTATAACTCAGAATACTGATCCCCATCCCGATACCAGCCGATTGCGGCACCCAGAACATCTGCTCGAGGATACGCCCCCCGGCCAGATACAGATCCTGCTGCGGGCCGGGAACGTTGGTCAGCACCGCGGATGCCTTGCGACCCAGGAGTTCGAGTGCCTGACGTTGCACGAACCCGGGCACCTGCCCCAGCACTGCCAGGATACCGAGGGATACCACCGCCTGCTTGGATGCCTTGAGGGCCTCCATGCTGGCCTTGATACGGTACAGCCGCTCCAGGGGGTTGGCGATTCCCAGCGGCAAGCCAAGATAAACCAGGCCGAAATGGTTACCGAGTTTCCTGGTGTGCTCCAGAGGTCGCAGGTTGACCGGTACGGTTGCCCGTATCTCCAACCCCCCCGGCGACTCACCCTTGTCGACCAGATACTCGCGCAAGGCTCCGGTTACCGAAGCCACCAGCACATCGTTGACCTTGCAGTCCAACGCCTTCGCCACCGCCTTTACTTCGTGCAGCGGGATGGGGTCGCACCAGGCAACCCGTTTGCGCACACCCAGGCGGCCCTTGAATCGGCTCGGCGGATCGTCGGACAAAGACAGCGCATGTGCGAGTTCACCAACAAGTTCCTGCCCCCCTTCCACATAGCTACGGGCACGCTCCGGGTCGCGGGCGATTCGCAGTCCTTCCTCCCATACCTTCGCGCCCACGCCCAACATTGCCTCCAGACGACGACTGGCAGGCTTGTAGAGTCGCTCCAGAACGCTACCCCCGTCCCCGCGATCGCGGCGCACCCGGCCACGCGGTTCGGTGGCATCGACCTCAGGTGAAGGATCGGTCATCGACAACAGCACCTGGATCAGAGCGATACCATCGGCATAACAGTGGTGGATACGCAGGATCAGCGCACTGTTACCCTGGTAATTTTCGACTACATGAACCTCCCACATGGGGCGATGCTGGTCCAGCGGGGTACTGGCCAACTGACTGGCGAGTTCCTGCAGCTCATGTTTGTCCGCCGCGCCCGGAAGAGCGGTTCTGTGGATGTGCACTTCGATGTCGAAATTGGGGTCGGTTTCCCAGTACCAGCTGCCGGCGCGCTCCACCGGCCGCTGCCGGAAGCGCCGGTAGGCCAGAAAGCGGGATCGATAGGCACGCTTGAGCCGTTCGTAATCGAGCGCACCGTCGAATACCATGACACCGGTGATCATCATCAGGTTGGTCGGAGTTTCCATCCGTAACCAGGCGACATCCACCTTGGACATCGGCACACGATGAGATCGGGAAACGCTGAACATGTTGACCACTCCCTGGGCGATCGCACCCTCTCGGTGCCGCACGGGCGAAAAATCAGGTTAATATAACCATAGTTCAGTCACAGAAACATCAGACCACATCAGGAGCGCCGGCATGTCCACTCTGAAAGAAGACTTCGAAAACGCGGCTGCCGACAGCAAGAATCTCGGCAGCCGACCCTCCAACGACACGCTCCTGCAACTGTATGCACTCTACAAGCAGGCTACGGTAGGCGATGTCGAGGGCAAGCGTCCCGGCTTCACCGACCTCAAGGGCCGCGCCAAGTTCGATGCCTGGGAACAGGCAGCGGGCACCAGCTCGGAACAAGCCATGACCACCTATGTGGAACTCGTCGACGGGCTCAAAAAAAAACTGTAGAAAGCAGCCTCACGAGTGCGACCAGGCAGCCTGAACAGCCTGCAACTGCACCCCCCGGAGCACCGGCATCCACCACCCAGCCCGCTGCCAGGCGACCTCTGCACCAGGGGCCCGCACTCAACTACTTCGTTACCGGCGCATCCGGGTTCATCGGCAGCAGACTGGTCAGCAACCTGTTGGCCAGGGGTGGCACGGTCTATTTCCTGATTCGTGAGCAGGAATCCGCTCAGGTCGAGCGTCTGCTAACCCGCTGGGGCGTGGATGCTGATCGTGCGATCGCCGTCACCGGCGATCTCACCCAACCCGACCTTGGCGTCGCAGACCAGCAAATCGAGCGGCTGCGGGGAAGCATTCACCACCTGTTCCACCTGGCTGCCATCTATGACCTCAATGCCGGCCCCGAGATCCAGCACCAGGTCAATATCGAAGGCACGCGCAACGCGATCAGTTTCGCGGCACGCGTCGAAGCAGGCTGTTTTCACCTGACCAGTTCGATCGCCTCCGCGGGACTCTACGAGGGCGTGTTCCGCGAGGACATGTTCGAAGAAGCCGAGGGACTGGACGACCCGTACTACCGCACCAAGCACGAATCCGAGGGCATCGTGCGCACCGAGTGCCAGGTCCCCTGGCGGGTCTACCGGCCCGGGGTCGTGGTCGGCGATTCCCGTAACGGGGAAATGGGCAAGATCGATGGTCTCTACTATTTCTTCAAACCAATCCAGAAGTTGCGCCGGGCACTGCCGGCATGGATGCCGACGATCGGTCTCGAAGGGGGCCGCATCAACCTGGTACCGGTTGACTTCGTAGTGGACGCCATGGCTCAGATCGCCCATGCCGAGGGCGAGGACGGTGGCTGTTTCCATCTCACCGACCCGGAACCGTACCGCGTCGGCGACGTGCTCAATATGTTCGCGCGCGCCGCGCATGCACCACAAATGGCGTTGCGGCTCAATGCTCGCATGTTTGCGTTCATGCCCATGCTGATCAAACAGGGATTGGCGATGTTGCCGCCGGTCAAGCGTCTCAGCCGGCAGATCATGGCAGACCTCGGGCTGCCCCCGGGCGTATTCCGGTTCATCAACTACCCGACCCGCTTCGACTCTCGCGAAACCCAGCGAGTGCTGGCCGGCACCGGTATCGTCGTACCCCGTTTGTCGGACTATGCCTGGCGGTTGTGGGATTACTGGGAGCGTCACCTGGACCCCGACCTCTACATCGACCGCAGCCTCAGCGGCAAAGTCCGTGACCGTGTGGTGATGGTCACCGGCGCCTCGTCAGGCATCGGCAGGGCGACTGCTCTGAAACTGGGCAAAGCCGGCGCCAAGGTCATTCTGGTCGCCCGGGGCGAAGAGAAATTGCTGGAGACCAAGGCGGAAATCGAGGCCAACGGCGGCCAGCCATACATCTACCTGGCCGACCTTTCCGACAAAGCCTCCTGCGAGCAGTTGGTGGAGCAGGTCATCGCCGACCACGGCGGGGTCGATATCCTGGTCAACAACGCCGGGCGTTCGATTCGCAGGTCGGTGGCTCTGTCGTATGATCGGTTCCACGATTTCGAGCGCACCATGCAGCTCAACTATTTCGGCAGCCTCAAGATTACGCTGGGCTTTCTGCCCGGCATGGTGGAGAAATCGCACGGGCACATCATCAACATCTCCTCGATCGGGGTGCTCACCAACGCGCCGCGTTTTTCCGCCTACGTGGCCTCCAAGGCTGCGCTGGATGCTTTCAGCACCTGCGCGGCGTCCGAATTCGCGGACACCGGGATCAGCTTCACCACCATCAACATGCCGCTGGTGCGCACACCCATGATCGCGCCTACCAAAATGTACCAGAGCGTCCCCACTCTGAGCCCGGAAGAGGCGGCCGATCTGGTCGTCGATGCCATCGTGCACCGACCCTCGAGAATCGCCACGCGCACGGGCAAGGTAGGCGCCATGCTCCACGCCCTCACACCCAAACTGGCCCAGCTCATACTCAACACCTCGTTTCGTCTGTTCCCCGATTCAGACGCCGCCAAAGGCGACAAGGCCAAGGAGGCCAAACAGCCTTCTCCCGAGCAGGTCGCTTTCGCGGAACTGACTCGCGGTGTTCACTGGTAAGGAAGGGAGCACGATCATGGGCCTGGCAGTGGGCGATCCGGCACCCGATTTCAGTGGTATCACCACCGATGGCAGCCAGATCAGCCTGGCGGAGTTCGCGGGCCACAAACTGGTGTTGTACTTCTATCCCAAGGACGACACACCGGGCTGCCGCAGCCAGGCCTGCTCACTCAGAGACTACAACCAGGAGATCATGGCCCACGGCGCGCGAATTCTCGGTGTTTCCACCCAGGATCAGGCGTCGCACCAGCGTTTTACCAGCAAGTACGGGCTCACGTTTCCATTGCTGGCGGACACCGACCAGTCGGTGGCCCGTGCCTACGGCGCCATCGGTGGCGGCGGGCTGTTGTCGATGGCGGTCAACGCGCTGGGCCTGGCGCGGCGCATCACTTTTATTATCGACGAGCATGGCAACATCGCGCACATCATCGATCATCCCGATGCCGGCAATCACGCCCAGGAGGTGCTTGAACGGCTGTGAGCGCCGCCCGGCGATTGTCAGTGCGGTGCCACACCGACGCTCTTGCGCGCTGCGAGCGCTACCCGCGAGCGGCCGGCAGAGTACAGATACACCAGCACGGTCATGACCAGCAAAAACAGCAGGGAAGCGCCGATGGCCAGCCATGGCTGCGACTGCGTCCAAGCCGCCGGCATCAGGTTGAGAAGGATGTTGCCCAGCGAATAGCTCAGCAACGAGGAATGGCCGAGTGCCAGCGGCAGGCTGGTCCACCGCGACAGGGGCTTTTCGCGGGGAATCAGGCGCGCCAGCAACATCAAGGTTAGCGAACACGCCAGCAACCCGACGGCATAGTAGCCGATGTGGTTGCGGGCCCGGTAGGAGTAGTCCGCGAACCGTCTGGCCACCTCGGTGGCGGAGCTGTCCATCACCAGCACCAGAATGATCAGGGATGCCGACAGCGCCAGCACGCCGGCGGTGACATAGAACCGGCGCAGCCCCGCTTCCCGCCAGTCGCGCAGACTGGCCGCCACCAGCATGCCGGCCAGGACGAATGTCATGCCATGCCAGACACTGGGGCCATCGCGAAAGGTGCCGGTGCCCAGAAAAACACCCACCCAGGGCGTGACCGGCCCAAACGATGTGTTGGCAAACTGCTTGAGCAGCAGATCTCCAATCCAGACCCCGATGAGCAACACTGCCAATAGCCAGGAACCATAACGGGTACGCGCCGATACCAGCGGGATGACCAACAGCAGGGCAATGCTGTAGAACCGCAGGATGTTTCCGAACTGTGCGTTCTGGAGGAAGAATGCCGCCTTGACGCCCTCGCTCAGATCAAGATTTCCACCGACCACGCCGGCCAGGACGGTCAGCAGATAGCCGGCCAGACATTGCGCACTGCGCCGAAACAAACGCTCCCTGACGCCTGCCATGCCGTGAGAGCCTGCCTGCCGCACGTAAACCAGCTCCAGCATCATGCCGAACATGAACACGAACAGCGGCGTTGCCGTACGCGTCAGCAGCTTGATTTTCCAGTTGTCCGCACCCAACGCGGCAAAACCACCGAAGGTCACCATGGAATGCGAAAAAAGTGCTAGAAATATAGCCCAGGAACGTGCCACATCGACGAAGTTGAGACGCCTGCTGGCACTCATCGCCGCTCATCCGCCGGTAGCGGAACGCGGGCACGCGTCGACGCCCCTTCCCTGGCTGCAACCCACCACCATTCCGCTTGCATCGCGCTGCTCGAATCATTTCCGGGACGCGAGACAGTGCCACCCGGGGCTGCGCGAGTCAAAGACATACCGCCCCACACCAACAAAAAAGGTCAGCCACTTGCCGGTGGCTGACCTTGCTTCGAACTGAAAGAGGTGGTGTGATCAGGCCGCGCGGGCAACTCTCGACCGGTGCCCCTGTTGAGACTGCTCAGCAGCCAGCGACTTGACGTTCCGGTTCAGTTCCCTGACCCGCTTGGACAGATCGCGAACATCGTCCAGGGTCGGCATGCCAAAGCGATTGAGAACGCGGGTTACCCGTGTCTGCAGCGATTTTTCCACCTTGCCCCAACGCCGGCTGGCGTCGGCGGCGGCGTCTTCCACCGTATCCTTTACCTGGTCGGCCTTCTCCTCGGCCACCCGGCGCGCACGCACCTCGAAACTCTGACCTTCGTCGACCAGATCGCCGAACAGATCAACGGCGTTGCTGCTGACCCGGGAGTAGGCGCCGAGGCCGGCCAGCCAAAACTGCCGGGCTGTGTCGGTCGCAGTGTCAGTCAGGCGTTTGTGCTCTTTGCGAAGTTTCTTGCTGCTCATGTCATCAGTCCTCTGTTCAATTGGCGCCATCGATTCCGATGGCTCCCTGTGTGAAATCTGGCGATGACTGTAGACCGGGGAATTAGAACAAACACACTAGCGTGCACGACTCACCGGTGGACGTGAGGAACCCGGGCGGGGGCTCGTACTGCTCACCGTGGGGCGTGATCTCCGGTCGGAATGGCCGCCGCGCACAATCGGTCGAGTTCGGCGATGAGAACATCCTGGCTGTGCCGCGAAAAAAGCATGCTCAGATGGCCGACGCCGGTGATGGACCGGTTGCGCGCACCGGACAGCAGCGATGTGGACTGCGGCACCACGATGTTGTCGTGCCAGGTGCGGATGCTGGTCAGCGCGACCGCCGGCCGCGCCTCGGATTCCTGGTTGAGCTGTTGGAGCCAATCATTGTCGAGGCGCATCTGTTGCACATTACGCCCCGTCATCATCGCGGCCAGCGCGGTGCCATGGTGGGGCGACCCCAGGGTCAGCACACCGCTGACCCTGGCAGCGCCTCCCAGGCGTTCCACATAGGTTCTGGCGACCAGCCCACCCATGCTGTGCGCGACCAGCAGCACCCGATCGACGCCATGCTGGTTCCGCACCCGTTCGACATAGGCAGCCAATTGCGTCGCATACGCGTCGATATCGTTGAACAACGGTTCCAGCGTCAAGGCATGGTGTGCCGGGTACCCGGCTTTGCGCAACCGCCTGCGCACCGACCACCAGACCGCGCCATTGCACATGAAGCCATGCACCAGCACCACGGGAACCACCGTGTCCCGCGTACCCTGGCCGGTGCGCTCGCGGTTGAGCCATGGTTCCAGCGGGTGCAATACCGTGTACACCGCCAGGCTGGTCAGCCACTCACCCAATACCAGTCGCAGGCCACCGACCAGGCCGAGCGGCTTGGGCGTGGGCTCCCAATACCGTCTGGCGGTCGAGAAACCCACCAGCATGAACAACAGCCGCAACAGCAGATAGATCCCGATCGCAGCGACGACCGGCAGCACCGGTGGACAATCCCCGCGCGGACAAAGCCACCAGACCGCCAGCGCGTAGACCAAGAGTTCGACGATCAAGTCGATCCGCAGCGCCCTAGCCAGCATCAGTACCGTCCCGACCGATCAGCATCGTGGGGATACAGCCCGCCAGCCGTGAACCAGGGGTGCGGGTGGTGCGTGCCAGGGGTGTCGGCGGCAGGGATGCCGCCGTCAAGCCTACAGGGACGTATTCACGGCGTCCCCTGGCACGCACTACCCGCACCCGACGCCGCACAAGTAGCACTCTCGTCGTAGCAATGGATACCCGCGCGAAGACTCCGTGGCCCGGGGACCAGGACCCGGCGGCCTCAGCCATGGGCTGCCGCGTCGGCACTGGCATCTTGCAGCCAGGACCACAGATAGTGCGCATAGCTGCGCCGCACCACCAGCTCAAAGGCGGGTGGCCGATCGTCCCACTGGCACAAGGTCACGGTTGTCTTCGCAAACAGGGTCTGCGCGCATAAACCCGGTGTGAATACGCGCGGATGCAGATCCAGACTGCAGCCCCTGGAGAGCAGCCCCCGGCTCGCCTCGCCCCGTACCGACACCACGGTCTGCCCGCTGCTGATGTCGTTGAACGCAAAAAAACGCCCGGCCAGCACCGACTCGATACGATCCGGCCATTCGCCGCGGGTTGCGGCGGGAGTCAGCAACAGCCACTCGTCGGGTCCCAGCCAGAGTACCGCCACATCCTCGCTCGCCGCGGTGGTATTGGGCGTCATCGGCAAGGCCACGCCCAGCACCTTGCGCAGCGCTGGCCGCATACCCCTGACGGCAGGATCGAGACGCAGATTGAAGTGCCCCAGGCCGGGACGCTCGCTGATCTCCAGACCCGGCAAGCGAATGCCGGCGCTGGCCACCCCTGCAAGTGGGCTCTCGGATACCACGGTTTCAACCATTCTGACGTGCTCCATCCGGATCATAGAACACCGGCGCGCAGATTTCCGCGGGCATGATGCGACCATCCGGTAACGGCGCATAGACCCGCTCACCCACCCGCGCCCGACCGCCCTTGACCACTGCCAGCGCGATGGAACGACCGAGACAGGCGCTGTAGTAACTGGAGGTGACATGCCCGACCATGGGTACCGGTACGGGCACCTCCGGGTCGTTCACCAGCTGAGCCCCCTCCGGCAGTATCACCTCCGGTTTCAGGGTACGCAGACCCACCAGTTGTTTGCGATCCTCGCGCAGGCAGTCGGAACGCGACAGCGAGCGCTTGCCGAGAAAATCCTTGGCGCCCGAAACCATCCCGTCCATGCCCATATCCGCGGGCGTCATCGAACCGTCGGTATCCTGGCCCACGATAATGAACCCCTTCTCCGCACGCAGGACGTGCATGGTCTCGGTACCGTAGGGGGTGATGTGGAAACGCTCACCGGCCACGACCAGTGCGTCCCACACTGCCCTGCCACAATCCGCGGGCACGTTTACCTCATAGCACAGCTCCCCGGAAAAACTGATTCTGAACACCCGCGCCGGCACCTTCGCGGCCAGCCCGTCGCGCCATGACATGAACGGAAAAGCTTCGGCATCAAAATCGATGCCATCGCAGACTTCCGCCACCACTTCCCGGCTGTGCGGTCCCGCCACCCCGATGGCGGCCCACTGATCGGTGACCGAGGTCAGATAGACCTGCAGATCGGGCCATTCGGTTTGCAGCCAACGCTCCAGCCAGGCCATTACTGATGCCGCACCACCGGTGGTAGTGGTCATGTGATAGCGGTCCTCCGCCAGCCTGGCGGTGACACCGTCGTCCATGATCATGCCGTCCTCACCCAGCATCAGACCGTAACGACAACGGCCCACCGCCAGCTTCTTCCAGCCGTTGGTATACACACGATTGAGAAACTCGGCGGCATCCGGGCCGCGCACATCGATCTTGCCGAGCGTGGTGGCATCCATGATGCCCACCGAGTTGCGCGTCGCCAGACATTCGCGGGCGACGGCCTGCTCCAGGGTTTCGTCGCCACGCGGATAATACCAGGGCCGCTTCCACTGACCGACGTTCTCGAATTCGGCTCCCTGCGACACATGCCAGTCGTGAATTGCAGTGCGGCGCACCGGGTCGAACAGGCTGCCGGTATCGCGCCCCGCGATGGTGGCAAAGGTGGTCGGCGTATAGGCTGGCCGAAAAGTCGTGGTGCCGGTGCTGGCGAGGTCCTGCCCCAGGGTCTCGGCCAGTATGGCCATGCCGTTGATGTTGCCAAGCTTGCCCTGGTCGGTGCCAAACCCCAACGCCGTATAACGCTTGACATGCTCGATGGAACGATAACCCTCGCGGGCCGCCAGGGCGATATCCGCGGCGGTGGTATCATTCTGATAGTCGACGAACTGCTTGCCGCCGTGCCCGACCTGGGGCACCGGAACCCGCCAGCAAGGCATCAATGGCTGTCCGACCGTCGGCTCCGCCAATGCCGGCCGCCAACCAGGCGCAGCCCGGCAGCCGGCGTCGGTAGCAGCCGTCAGGCCAGCCTGGAATCCTTCGTCGACACAGTCCCGCAAGGTCCAGGTGCCGTTGCCGGACCCGGCGGAGCATTCACGTTGCACGCTGACGCCCGGCACGAAACAGGCCTGTTGTTCATCGAACCGGGGCCGGCCGCCGGATTGTGCATGCAGGTGTACCACCGGGCTCCAGCCACCCGACATGGCGAGCAGATCACAGACGATTCCGTGCAGCCCGCCACGCAGTTGCCTGCCGTCGGCGGACAGCTTCATGAGGCGCACGCCTTCCAGCCGCCGACCACCCTGAGCGTCCACCACCGCTTGGCCGCCCAGCACCGCTACCCCGGCAGCACGGACACGATCGACCAGCGTCCCGGCCGGTTCCGGGCGCACATCGACCGCCGCGTTGACACTCACTCCCACCGCCAGCAAATCCAGTACCGTCTGGTAAGCACTGTCGTTGTTGGTGAAAACCACGGCCTGCTGTCCGGGCACCACGGCATAGCGGTTGACATAGGTGGACACCGCTGAAGCCAGCATGACCCCCGGTCGATCGTTGTTGGCAAACACCAGCGGCCGCTCGATGGCCCCGGTGGCAAGCACCACCTGCGCCGCCCGAATCCGCCACAAACGCTGCCGCGGGCCGCTGCCGGCGCCTGCCGGCAGGTGGTCGGTGAGTCGCTCCGCGACCGCCAGAAAATTGTGGTCGTAATAGCCGAACGCGGTGGCCCTGGGAAGTACGCGGACTTCCGGCATTGCAGCCAGTTCCGCCAGCATCTGTTGCAGCCATTCCGCGCTCGGGGCCGACTCGATCAGACCCTGACCGGCCAGCAGACTGCCACCGGGCTCCTCCTGCTCGTCGACCAGCATCACCCGGGCACCGCTGCGGCCGGCCGCCACTGCCGCCGCGAGCCCGGCGGGACCGGCACCCACCACCAGCACGTCGCAATGGTTGTTGATCTTGTCGTAGCGGTCCGGATCGGGCTGCAGCGGTGCCAGCCCCAGACCGGCCGCATTGCGAATGCGGGCCTCATAGCGCGGCCAGAAACTCCTTGGCCACATAAAGGTCTTGTAATAAAAGCCCGCGGGCAGCAGTCTCGAAAACCAGCCGGTCACCGCCATCAGATCAAAACCGGGACCCGGCCAGCAGTTGATCGTGCGAGCCTCCAGCCCTTGGTAAAGCGCCACCTGTGTCGCTCGCTGGTCGGGCAGCGTGGTGGCACCCGTACCGATCTGCAGGATGGCGTTGGGCTCTTCGGCGCCGCTGCCAACAATCCCGCGCGGGCGATGGTATTTGAAGCTTCGGCCCACTATTCGAACGTCGTTGGCCAGCAGTGCCGAAGCCAGCGTGTCTCCCTGCAGCCCGGGCAGCGAGCGACCGTTGAAACGAAACGTCAACGGTTGGTCATGGTCCACGCGGCCCCCGGCCGGGAGCCGGCACGGACCACCGTCATGATCGGTCATCACGACCTCCCGGCGGCGGCTCACCAATACGGTAGACCGCATGAATTTGGTAACTCACGGTGTCACGCTCGACATTGAACCAGCGCCGGCAACCGTGACTGTGGCACCACTGCTCGCGGTGTCGACCCTTGGGATTGGTGCGTACGAACAAATACTCGCCCCAGTCCTGATCCGACACGCTCTGGGGATCCGGCGGGCGCTGGATATGTGCCTCGCCGCCATAGGAGAACTCGGTCTGCTCGCGCGGCCCACACCAGGGACAGTCGATCAGTAACATGGGACAGGCTCCTAGTGGGCGACTCCGGCCGCGCCGTGCTCGTCGATAAGCTGACCGGTCTCGAATCGCTGCAGCGAAAACGGCGCATTCAACGCATGTGGCCTGCCCTCGGCAATAGTATGGGCGAATACCCAGCCGGAGCCCGGTGTGGCCTTGAACCCGCCGGTTCCCCAACCACAGTTGAAATAGAGCCCCCGCACCGGGGTCTCGCCGATGATGGGGCAAGCATCGGGACAGGTATCGACGATGCCACCCCACTGCCGCAACATCCGCACCCTGCTGAAAGCGGGGAACAGCTCCTTGATTGCCTGCATGGTGCCTTCGATGACCGCCAGACTGCCGCGCTGCCCGTAGCCGCAGAAACTGTCGATGCCGGCGCCAATCACCAGCTCACCCTTGTCCGACTGACTGATATAGCCGTGCACAGCGTTGGACATGATCACAGTGTCCAGCACCGGCTTCAGTGGCTCCGACACCAGTGCTTGCAGCGGATGACTCTCCAGCGGCAGTCGAAACCCGGCCATCTCGGCCAGAACACCGGAGTGGCCGGCGGTCACCACGCCCACTTTGAGCGCCTCGATGGTGCCACGACTGGTCTCGACCCCGGTCACCCTGCCCTGGTCACGGCGAATACCGGTGACTTCGCATTGCTGGATGATATCGACTCCCAGACCATCGGCCGCGCGAGCGTAACCCCAGGCCACGGCATCGTGCCGGGCGACTCCCGCGCGGCGTTGCAACGAGGCCCCCAGGATCGGGTAGCGTGCCTGGCGGGACACATCCAGCAACGGCACACTGCGGCGAATCTGCTCAGTCGTCACCCATTCACTGTCGATGCCGTTGAGCTGGTTGGCACTGATTCTACGCTGCACATCGCGCACTTCCTGGAGACTGTGTACAAGGCTGTAGACACCGCGCTGGCTGAACATGACATTGAAATTCAGTTCCTGACTCAGCCCCTCCCAGAGCTGTAGCGATTTTTCGTACAAGCCGGCCGATTCGTCCCACAGATAGTTGGAACGCACGATGGTGGTATTGCGCCCGGTGTTACCGCCACCAAGGTAGCCTTTCTCCAGTACCGCGACATTGCGAATACCATGCTCCCGGGCCAGATAGTAAGCGCTCGCCAGCCCGTGGCCGCCACCACCAACGATGATCACGTCGTAGCGTGGCTTCGGCTGCGGGCTACGCCATGCGGCATCCCAGTTCCTGTGCTCGCTGAATGCATTGCGAGCCAGGCTGAACAACGAATACCGGTTTGCCAAGCCATCCCCCCGGGTAAGATTCGGCGAGCCCATGCGACCACAATCGCGGGCCCAAGCGTGATGAGCATACGGTGTGTAGCAAACGGTTCTTGCCCTGTCGCGACCTTCCACTTCCAGCGCACGACCTGGGACGATTGCAGGGGTGCGTTTCTCGCAACGACTGACGCAACTCACTACACTGCCGGGAATGACCGCCATTGCCGCATCGATACCCGGTCGGGGACCGAAGATCGCCGTGCTGATCGTGCTGCTGGTGTGCGTCAATACCGCACTGGCGCAGATCCAGAGGCCACAGCGGCCGTTCGGGCTGGTGACACAGGAGTGGCTCGATGTGCTGTCCCAGGCGCGCATCGACATCGCCCAGCCGGAACTGACCCGCGACAGAATCGCCGCGATCACCGATCGTGTCGACACAATCCGTCGCGAAGCGGGGCAACGGGGCAATCTCGCCGAGCGGCAATTGCAGAGGGCCACGCACAGATTGGAGGCGCTGGGCCCCGCCCCTGAATCGGACCATGCCGAGACCGACCGGATCCGGCAACTGCGCGAGCAATTGCAACAGGACGAAGCGTTCTACCGGGCCCGCACCCAGACAGCTGCGCTGGCAGCCACCGAAGCCGAACTACTGCTGATAGATCTGACCCACGCCCGCCGGGTCAGACGCTGGACGCAGTACGCCCAACTCGGTCCATCGCCGCTGTCGCTGCAGGTATTCCGGGCCGGCGCCGCACAGTGGCAGTCCCTGATCGGGCACTTCACCGGCAGTATCGGTCGCGGCATCGAACGGGCCCGGCAGGCAGGGTACCGGTTTTCGTCGCGGCTGCGACTGTTGCTGGTGCCATTGCTGTTGATGATCGCCTTGTGGCCGCTGCGTCGATGGCTGCTACGCCGGTTTGGACGCAACCACGATGTGACCGAGCCATCCTACGGCCGCCGCCTGACTGCAGTCTTCGTGGAAGGTCTGGCGCGTGGACTGATTCCCACCATCACCCTGCTGCTGTTGTTCGTGGCGTTACCCACGGAGCTGGTTACCGGGGGTGTCGCCACCCTGGTCACCGGCACGCTGTTCAGCCTGTCATTGTTTCTGTGGCTGTCGCTGCTGGTGCTGGCGGGATTTTCACCGGACGCCACCCAGTGGCGAATCGTCCCGGTTGCCCCGGAGGCCTCGAAACTGATCGGAAAACGCCTGCTGGCCCTGGCCGCGGTCGTTTCCTTCGGGATTTTCGTGGGATTCCTGAAAACCGATCTGTCTGCTCCGGCGCCGGAACTGGCAGCCATCAACTCGCTGGTGCTCAACACCATTGTCGCCGCTCTGCTGCTGTCCTTGCTACGCCGCGATCTGTGGCGACCCGAAAGCCGTGACACCGATGAGCAGGCCATGGGGGGCAACAGGATCGTCAACGTGGTCATCGTGCTGCTGGCACTGGTGATCTCATCGGTGCCGGTGCTTGCGGCGCTGGGTTACAGAACACTCTCCGACCATGTGACCTGGGCGGTATTGTTTACCGGTCTGCTGATCGCGCTGACACTGCTGCTGCGCGAAATCCTCGCTGAACTGATCGAACTGGTGATGGGAACCAGCCGCAGACGCCACAATCTGCTGCAACGCTCGCTGGCACTGAGCGAACAGGCCAATGACGTGATGGTGTTCTGGGCCAAGGTGGTGACCAACGTGGTGCTATTCAGCGCCATGGCGATACTGCTGCTGAGGGCCTGGGGCATGGAATGGGACAGCATCAAGCTGCTGCTGCTCACCGCCGCACAGGGCCTGAGTGTCGGTGATATCACCATCGCACCGAGAGATATCGCCAGTTCGATCGTCCTGTTCGGAATCATCCTGACCCTGACACGATTGCTGCAGAACTGGCTCGGCGACAGTTTTCTGCCGCGTACGCAGATACAACCGTACCTGCAGCACTCGATCACCACCGGCATCGGCTTCGTCGGTGTCATTCTGGCGTCGGTGGCGGCGTTCGGCGCGCTGGGTCTCAATTTCCAGAACGTCGCCATCATCGCCGGCGCGCTTTCGGTCGGAATCGGTTTCGGATTGCAAAATGTCGTCAATAATTTCGTGTCCGGTCTGATCCTGCTGATCGAGCACCCGGTCAGCGTGGGGGACTGGATACGGGTCGGCGCGCACGAAGGCTATGTGAAACGCATCAATATCCGCTCCACAGAGGTGGAAACCTTCACCCGTGCCACCGTGATCATCCCGAACTCGGAGCTGGTTTCCTCGGCCGTTGTCAACAACACGCTGAAGAACCGCCACGGCCGGCTGGAGGTACCGGTAGGAATCGCCTACGGCTCGGACCTGATAAAGGTGAACGAGGTGCTGCTCAGGTGTCTGCGCCAACACTCGCAGATTCTGGCCTTCCCCGAGCCTTATGTCATTTTCGTCAACTTCGGAGACAGCAGCCTTGATTTCGAATGCCGGGGCTTCGTAGCGGATGTCGACAACCGGCTGATCGTCACCAGTGAACTCCGGTTCGCGATCAGCACCGCATTGCGGGATGCGGGGATTGCAATCCCGTTTCCACAACGCGATCTGCACCTGCGCGATATCGGTTCACTGGGTGATGCCCTGCGCGATGGTGGCCAGCACCCCGCCACCGGTGCCGCTGACACGCGGCCCGATCGCGGCGCACCACCACGTCAGCCCCGCATCCGCGGCGAGTTGCCCGGCCAGGGCGATGGCGACGCGGACGCATCCTGAGCGCCCCAGACTGGCCGACGCAACTGGCGCGTGTGTCGCCACCGCCTAGCCTCGCGTCGCAAGCATGCAACAGCCGCCCGCCCGGGCTCGATATCATATCGGCCCGTTTGCGACCGGATCCAGGCCCGATGTCACCTCAGCCCGCAACCATCGACAACCCACTGTGCACGAACACCTGTCCCAGCGACACTTGTGAACTGATCACGTCTTACTACAAAGCTTTCAATGCCCTAGACTGGAGCAGCCTGCTGAAACTGGTCAGCGAAGATGTTGTCCATGACATCAGCCCGTTGCGACGTGAGTGCGGCCGGAGCGCGCTATCGGCCCACCTGCTGCACACCCAGGGCCTGCAACGTGAGCACGTGTTCGACATCGTTGTCATGACCGATGACAGCGCCCGCCACGCAGCTGCCGAATACATGGTGCTGGGATTCCCGTTGGAGGACTGCAACCACCCCGGCGAGTGCCCGCCGCAGACTTACCGTCTGAGCATGGGGGCGTTCTTCGAAATAGAAGCCGGACACATCTGCCGTATCAGTCAGTACGGGAGCACTCGGGGGCAGACGGGATTCTGAACCGGCATCAATGTGTTCTATGATAGCGCGCTTTGCCACCACCGCCATGGAGCCACGATACGCGATCATGCTGTTATCGCCATACATCCGCGGCGTTGCCTCACTCTCAGTTCTGCTGGCCGCGCTGTTCACGACTACCGTGACTTTCGCTGCCGCGCCATTGCGGCTGGCGACCACCACCAGCACCGACAACAGCGGCCTGCTACAGGTGCTGTTACCCCCGTTCGAGCAGGAAACGGGCATCAAGGTTCATGTGATCGCGGTGGGTACCGGCAAGGCGCTGAGGATGGGACGCGATGGCGACGTTGATCTGGTGCTGGTCCATGCCAGAAAGGCCGAGCAGGAGTTTGTGGCCGAGGGCTACGGCGTCAATCGTCGCGCTGTCATGTACAACGACTTTGTCGTGGTCGGCCCGCGTGAGGATCCGGCAGGTATCCTGGGCGGCGACGATGTCGCCAGGGCTCTGGCCCGAATCGCCCAGCAGCAGGCCCCGTTCGTGTCACGCGGTGACGATTCCGGAACCCATCGCAAGGAACGCTCGCTGTGGCGGTCCGCCGGCCTGGTACCAGCCGGCGGCTGGTACCAGGAAACCGGACAGGGAATGGGCCGGGTGTTGCAAATCAGCGATGAACTGGACGCCTACACGATCACCGACCGTGGTACCTGGCTGGCCTATCAAGGCCGTCTGCAGGGGATGATTCTGGTGCAAGGCGACCCCCGCCTACACAATCCCTACGGCGTTATCGCGGTCGACCCGCAACGATACCCTGACATTCGTTATCGCGCCGCGATGCGTCTGATCGCATGGCTGACCTCACCACGGGGGCAGGCCATCATCGCCGGATTCCGTGTCAATGGTGAAGTGCTGTTCCATCCACAGGCAGTCAAGGACTGAATTGCGGTGGACCAGCTTGTGGAGGCCTCCTCACAGGCCGTTTACCTGCTGCTTACCGGTAATCGCGAACTCTGGGTCATCATCGCCACATCGTTCAGCGTCTCTCTGAAGGCCATCCTGATCAGCACGCCGCCGGCGCTGGGACTGGCATTCGTGCTTTCCTACACCGACTTTCCGGGCCGCCGGCTGGCGATTTCATTCTTCAACACCATGCTCTCGGTACCCGCCGTGGTGATCGGCCTACTGCTCTACATGCTGCTTTCACGTGCCGGACCTCTGGGCGAACTGCGGCTGTTGTTTACCAGCGATGCGATGATATTGGGACAAATACTGCTCTGCTTTCCGCTGCTGGTGGCCATGGGACATGCGGCCATACAGTCCGCCGACCGGCGTGCGTGGGAAACCGCCCTGACCCTGGGCGCATCCTGGCTCGGTGCGATGAGGACACTGCTGCGCGAGGTGCGCTTCGGGCTGGTGGCGGCCGTGGTGGCCGGGTTCGGTCGGGTGATCGCCGAAGTTGGCAGCTCGATGATGGTCGGTGGCAATATCCTCGGTCAGACCCGCAATATTCCCACCGCCATCGCGCTGGAAACCAGCAAAGGGCTGTTCGCGCAGGGGATCGCCCTCGGCATGGTGCTGCTGCTACTGTCACTGGTGCTCAATCTGGGTGTGAATTTCTTGCAGGGGCGGGGCGAACTTCGTGGTTGAACCGCAGTCCCAGCCAAAGTCCCGGTCCCTGTCTTGTCGACCATACAACGAGGTATCTCAATAGTGTCTGGCAGCGCATCTGCAGCGGTAACCCCGCCACTCCACCATCATCCGGCGTTTGAATTCCGCGGCAGTCACACCGTGACTTCGCTTGATCTGGGCATCGACGAGTACCGACACCTGGCCACCGGCGCCCGCCATTTCCACTTCCGTGCAGATGATGACAACAATGCTTTTCTGGTTGCGCTGCTGACCGTGCCCCGGGATTCCACCGGCGTCGCTCACATCCTCGAACATACCTCGCTGTGCGGCAGCGAGCGCTACCCGGTGCGCGACCCGTTCTTCATGATGCTGCGGCGCTCGCTCAACACTTTCATGAACGCCTTTACCGCCAGCGACTGGACTGCGTATCCATTCGCCACCCAGAACCGCAAGGATTTCTATAATCTGCTCGACGTCTACCTGGACGCCGTTTTCTTTCCGCGCCTCGACCCACTCGACTTCGCACAAGAGGGCCACCGGGTCGAGTTCGAGCAGGCGGATGATCCGCACAGCCCTCTGATCTTCAAGGGCGTGGTCTACAACGAGATGAAGGGCGCCATGAGTTCGCCGGTGGCGCAGCTCTGGCAAACCCTGCAGAGCGAACTGTTCCCCACCAACACCTACCACTACAACAGTGGTGGCGACCCGGAAGCGATCCCGGATCTCAGCCACGCAGAGCTGCGCCATTTTCATGCCCGCCACTACCACCCTTCCAACGCATTGTTCGTGACCTATGGCAACCTGCCGGTCGATGAGCATCAGCGGGTCATGGAACTACGGGCACTGTCGCGCTTCCAGGCCCAGGACATGAACCTGGCAGTTGCTGACGAACGCCGCTACCGGGTGCCAAAATCGCTGTCCGCCAAATATGCTCTGGAAGGTGAGCAATCCCTGTCCGCAAAGACCCACGTCGTACTCGGCTGGCTGCTGGGCCATGGTGCGGATCTCGAACAACAGCTGACCGCACAATTGTTGGCGGGGGTATTGCTGGATAACAGTTCCTCACCGCTGCGTTATGCACTGGAAACCACCGACCTGGGCGCTGCGCCCTCGGAACTGTGCGGGCTGGATGACTCCACCAAGGAGATGGTGTTCGTGTGCGGGCTCGAGGGCAGCGAGTCATCACGCGCCGCTGAGGTCGAAGCACTGATCATGGGCGTGCTCGAACAGGTCGCCCGCGACGGCATCGATAGCGGGCAGGTGGACGCGGTGCTCCACCAGTTGGAGCTGGAGCAACGTGAAATCAAGGGTGGCGGTTTCCCTTATGGTCTGCGGCTGATCGTCAACACGCTGGGACCCACATTGCACGGCGGTGCGCCCGCGGCAACCCTGGATATCGATCCGGTCCTGAACGCCCTGCGCGAGCGCATCGCCGATCCCGACTACATCCGCACCCTGATACGCGAACAGTTGCTGGACAACCCCCACCGGATCAGGCTTGACATGGCGCCCGACCCGGAACTGAACCAGGACCGCGAACAACGCGCGCGAGCCCGTCTGCAGCAACTGCGCGAGCGCATGAATCAACACCAGGTGGACACGGTGGTGAGCCAGGCCGCGGCCCTCAGAGCCAGGCAGCAAAGCGAAGACGACCCCGAGATCCTGCCCAGGGTGGAGTTGAGCGACGTGCCGGCGCAGCTTGCCATTCCAGAACCGGAGGCGATCACAGCCGGCCGCAGCCAGGCCAGTTGGTACCAGGCCGCCACCAACGGCATGGTGTATCAACAGGTCGTCGCACCGCTGTCTGAGCTGGCACCCGAGATGCTGCGGCGGTTGTCGTTGTTTTGCGGCACGCTCGGTGAGCTGGGCAGTGGCGGTCGTGACTATCTGCAAACCCAGGCGCGGCAAGCCGCGGTCACCGGCGGCATCGGAGCACATGTTTCGATACGCAGCAGCGTTGACGACCTGGGTATGACCAAAGCCTGGTACGTGGTCAGCGGCAAAGCCCTGAAGCGCAACCATGAGGCGTTGTCCGGCTTGCTTCTGGACACCTGGTACAAACCCCGGTTCGACGAACTCGGCAAGCTACGGGAACTGGTCAGCGAGAGCCGGGCCCAGCGCGAAATGGCGGTCACCGGTCATGGCCACGCACTGGCCATGACCGCCGCCTGCGCCACCATGAATACGGTCAGCGCCCTCAGTCACGGCTGGGATGGACTGCTGGGCTTGCAACAGCTCAAATCACTGGATGACCGACTGGGTGACGATGACGAACTGCGCATGCTCGGTGAGGACCTGCAAGCCATCCACACCGTGCTGTCCACCAGCCACCCTGAATTTCTGCTGATCGCCGAAGCCGATCAGCGCGACGCCATGGTCGCGGATCTGTCAGCGCGCTGGGAGGTGCATGGCAGCAGCCAACAGGGCGACAGCTTCGAGACCACGCAAGCAAGCTATCAGCCGGTTCGGGAAGCCTGGTCGACGGCAACCCAGGTCAACTTTTGCGCCATGGCCTACCCTACCGTGGCGCAGGGCCACGCGGATGCCGCGGCGCTGGTGGTGCTGGGCGGCTTTCTGCGCAATGGATTTCTGCACCGCACCATACGCGAACAGGGTGGCGCCTATGGTGGCGGCGCCAGCTACGACCCGGACGCCGGCGCCTTCCGGTTCTTTTCTTATCGCGATCCCCGCCTGGCGGAGACCCTGGATGACTTCGACCGTGCGATCGACTGGCTGCTGACCAGCAAACATCCACAGCGGGCGTTGGAAGAAGCGATCCTGGGAGTGGCGGCCGCAATCGACCGGCCCAACTCACCGGCAGGGGAAGCGGCAGCCACCTTCTTCGCCAATCTGCATGGACGCACGCCGGAACGCCGGCGCGCCATGCGCCAGCGGATTCTGGAGGTCAGCCTGGACCAGCTGAAAGACGTGACGGAGCGCTATCTCACTGGCGACAATGCCAGCATCGCGGTAATCAGCGATGCCTCGACGCTGGAAAACAACATGCCGCGCGCGCTGCAACTGATGCGGCTGTAATCAGAACGGCACGGGCCTGGCGGGGTATCATCTCCCAGCGTCAGGCCCGGTGTAGATCAGAAGCGATAACGGATACCCAGGCTGAAGATATCGGCGCTGGAATCATAGGTACCGGTGGTGGTATTACCAATACCGTCGAGCCGCGACAATATCGAATCGGAAAGGCCCAACCCCTCACCAACGATGCGTCCGGTCTGCTCGGTAATGACTTCCTGGATGTTGACGCCATAGTCATCGATAAAGATATGGCTGTAAGCAAAATCGACCTTGACCGAGTCTGAATAGCTGTAAGTGAAGCCCAGCGCCAGCCACTGGCGGTCCTCGTCCGGTATCCGCGTGGTATTGAACGCCTGTTTGACCGGGCTGTTGTCGTATTCGTAGCCGGCCCGGAAGGTCCAGCGGGGCGAATAACGGTATTCGGCCCCCACGTTCACGCGCCAGACATCGAACCAGTTCTCCGGCTGTACGATTTCGTGACCATCCTCGAGCTTGATGGTGATGTCACTAAAAGAATCCCAGCCGGTCCACATGCCACCGACAAGCACGGTCCACTGCTCACCGATATCCTGGCTGAGGCCGATGTTGAAGGTGGCCGGCAGATTGAGATCGGCCTTACCGTCCACTTTGGACTCGGTCCCGACCAGATCCCAGAGCTGAGTCGGTAGTTTGGTCTTAAGTTCGCCATCCAGCGTGGTGTCGATCTGGGAACGGTAGGACATACCAATACGGGTGCGATCCTCGTTGAAGCTGAACAGCGCGCCGAGGTTGTAACCGTAGCCCCAGTCATTGCCAGTCAGTTTGCCGCGTCCGTCGGAGCCGAAACTGGCGGGTTCCATCCCCAGACTACCCGCCAGCAGCGGCGACAGCGCGGTGACGATGGAGCCGAAATCAACCGCATTGGTGAGTTCGGCATCGACATAGGTTGCATTGACCCCAACCCCGAGCGACAACCAGTCGGTGACCTGATAGGCCACCGAAGGGTTGATATTGACGTTGAACAGATCGGACTTGATGGAATCGTAACGACCCACCCAGGTCTCGTCATACTCGACCACCAGACCGTAGGGTGCGTTGACGCCCAGACCGACCGCCCAACGCTCATCGAGCTTCCAGGTCGCATAGAGATTGGGCACCAGCGCGGGGCTGGCGCCATCCGAACTCTGCTTGCCGAGAGCGGGCCCGCCCGGGCTCACCGCGGTCGGAGGGAACACAGAATCGTCGACCCCGACAGCCTTGCGGCTGTTGACGTTCTTGAATTTGAACTTGCCGGCGATGACATGAGCGCTGGCATCGATCTGACGCCCCTCCAGCTTGGTCATGCCAGCCGGATTGAACCACACCGTGGACGCCCCGTTAGCCTTCGCCGCCTGACCCGCGATACGCGCTCCCGAACACTCCGCGCACAGCTCGCTGATCTGAAACCCTCCCGCCAAAGACTCCGATGGACTAAAGACCAATCCCGCGGTGAGTACACCCGCGGACCCTGCCAACCAGACACCAGTTCTCATCGCCACTTCCTCCTGGGTTTGCCTTGCCGTTCAGATCATGATCATCGTCGCAGAGCGGTCTATATGCCGCCTGTATCCTCTTCGCAACAGTTGTGTCAATAGTAGCACCACCTGCCAAGAAATACTGCAACTTGCGCCACGGGCTTGCAGGGGTAACATCAGGGGTCTGCCAGCAACTGCCGGAAACACGGTTCGACACCATGACCACAGAAAGCCCTGCGAGACAGCCCAGCTGCGCCGATGACTACGACCCGGACACCATCACGGTGGCCCAGGCGTTGGCCCGTATCGAGCAAACAATCAGCCCCTTGTCCGGTTTTCAACGGGTCGCGGTACGTGATTCTCTGGACCGGGTCCTGGCCGAGGAAATCTGCTCGCCTATCGACGTCCCCGCCCATATCAATTCCGCCATGGACGGCTATGCGCTGCGCGCCACCGATCTGCCCACCGCCGGCAGCCGCGAACTCGAGATGGCAGGCACCGTCTACGCCGGCCAACCCTGGCCGGGCGACCTTGCCCACGGGCAGTGTGTGCGCATCATGACCGGCGCAGTGATGCCCTCCGGCACCGACACCGTGATCATGCAGGAGCACTGCGAAACGGTGAGCACGCGGGTCCGCATCGGCAGCGGCCACCGACGTGGTCAGAATGTACGTCAAGCCGGCGAGGATCTGACTCGAGGCGCCACCGTGATGGCAACGGGAACCCGAATCCGTGCCGCGGAGCTGGGCTTGCTGGCTTCGCTGGGAATCGCCGAAGTCAGCGTGCGACGCCGGCCGCGAGTGGCCTTTTTCTCAACCGGCGACGAACTGTGCTCGGTTGGCGAGATGCCGACCGAAGGCCAGATCTACGACAGCAACCGCTACACCCTGTACGGCATGCTGACGCGGTTGGGATGCGATGTCATCGATATGGGGGTGGTGCGGGACCGCAGCGAAGACCTGCTGCGCTCTTTTGGCGAGGCCGCCGCGGTGGCCGACGCGGTGATGACCTCGGGTGGCGTATCGGTGGGTGAGGCGGATCTGGTCAAGAGCACCCTGCAACGGGTGGGCGAGATCGGATTCTGGAAGATCGCCATGAAACCGGGGCGGCCGCTGGCTTTCGGACGCCTGGATGGCGGTGCCTTGTTCTTTGGACTGCCCGGCAACCCGGTCGCGGTGATGGTGACTTTCTACCAGATCGTACAGCCGGCGTTGCGACGTATGATGGGAGAGCGTGACTGCCACGCCCCCAGCTTCCCGGCACGCAGCGCGGCAGCACTGCGCAAGCGCCCCGGTCGCAGCGAATATCAACGTGGCGTTTACTACCATGACCAGGCCGGCCAACTCTGCGTGCGCTCCACCGG
>CBDVAK010000012.1:0-24601 GCA_965371945.1 uncultured Candidatus Competibacteraceae bacterium | reverse complement strand
CGGCGGGATGCGCGGGCTGCCACACGGATACAGACCGCGAGGGCGCCTTCCTGGCAGGGGGGCGCCCGCTGCCCACACCGTTTGGGATCTTCTACGCACCCAACATCACCCCGGATCCTGACGAGGGTATCGGTGGCTGGAGCGCGGACGACTTCGTCCACGCTATGCGCGAGGGCGTCAGCCCCGATGGTGAACACTACTATCCGGTCTTTCCCTACCCATCTTATACGGGCATGGGGGTGGAGGACCTGGTGGCACTGTACGTCTATCTGCAACAGGTCCCGGCAGTGGCCCAGCCCAACCGGCCCCACGATCTGCCATGGTACATGAGCTACCGGATCGCCAACCGGGCCTGGAAGCTGCTGTTCATGGAACCGGGTCCGTTTGTACCGAACCCGGTTCGAAGCCCGGACTGGAATCGCGGCGCGTACCTGGTGACCGCACTCACGCACTGTGGCGAATGCCACACCCCGCGAGACCGTTTCGGGGCGCTGGACAGGGACAGGTGGATGGCGGGCGCCGCACTCGGACCCGGTGACGACGTCGCGCCCAATATCACTCCCGACACCCGCGACGGGATCGGCAACTGGAAACCTTCGGATCTGGCGGAATTTCTCAAATCCGGCCGTTACTACGACGGCGAATTCACCGAAGGGCCGATGGCGGAAGTGGTCGACAACGGCCTGTCCTACCTGCGGACGGAAGACCTGGAGGCCATCAGCGAGTATATCTTTTCGCTTCCGCCGCTACCGAAGTAAACCCGCCGCCGGCTGCCGTCATCCATTGCCGGTGGGTGAAAAATACCGGGCGGTCTTGACGGCCCCTTGCGCGGCCAGGCCCACCAGCACGCCGAGCCCGACATTTTTGGTGGCCACGGATACACCAGCGGTCGCGAGAGCAACCATCAGATCCCATTTTTCGGTGGTGTCTCCGATGAGACGCGCCAGTTCGAGCCCCGCAAAAAACAACAACACACCCAGTATGCCGTTTGGAATCAAAGTGAGCAGCGCCAGTGCCTGGTTGCCGAATAGCAACGCCAGCAGCACAAAGATGGTACCGATGACCAGGTTGGAACCACCGGTGCGGGCGCCGAATCGGTAGTGGGCGGCGAGACCACCGGCGCCATGGCACAAGGGCATGCTGCCAACAAGTCCGGTGGCGATTCCGGTCAGGCCCATAGAGGTGAGCAGTGCCTTGAGGGTGACACGGGCGCTTTTTTCCGGTCCGAACTTGGTCAGGGCCACGTCCCGGGTGGAAATGATGGCGTTGCCAATGGTCAACGGTAGCTGCGGCAGGATCAGCAGAAAGAATGCGTCCCAATAGCGGCTCAGGTCAGGAGCGATAAATTCAAGCCCTCCCCCTGTCGGGGCGCCGTCCGGCCTGTCACCGAAGATCAGGCCGACCACAACTCCAAATCCCAACAGCAACAGGGCGGCTGGAAACCGCTTGTTTTCGAGAAACAACAGTGTCACGAGGGCTCCGAGTATGCCCACCAGAGGATTGAACCAGGGTACATGGGCCGGCCCGTTCAGCAGCAGTTCGGATGCACCGATGAATCCCACCCCCTGGATCATCAGGATCATGCCCAGACCCAACTGGATGCCGCGGACAATCGGGCGGGTAAAGATCCTCGCCACCAGATCGATGGCGCCGGTAACCGCCAGCAACAGCAATATCACTCCCAGAATCAAGCCGGAAGCAGCGATGGTCTCGACCGGCAGCTGGCTGGCGATAGCCACCGCCGCCACCACCTTGAGGGGTTGTACCGGGATGGGCAGGCGATAGTAGACGCCGCTGGCCACATACATGATGCCGATCAACAGCAGGGTGGTCGCGAGCGGCACCGAGTTGATCAGCACCAGAGCGATGGTCAGGGGTAGCAGTGTGCCCAGATCACCGAGGGAACCAGCCAGCTCATTGCGGTCGAATCGGAAGGGGGATAGTCCACTCATCTGCCGAGCCCGGCATACTCCACCAGAAACCCGGCCACCGCCGCGGGATCATTCAAGGGGATGACCGGCAGATCGGTATCCAGGGTTTCGTCATCGGTAGCCACCGCCACCACCTTGGTGAGCTGTTGGTGCAACGACGGTTTGCCTGTTGCCACCCGATGCACCACGATCTTGTCATGGTCTTCGGTCTTGAACCCCTCGACGATGATCAGATCATGGCCCGCCAGCCGCCGCAGGTGCTCCGCCAGGGTCGGCTCCCGATCGGTCTCCTGGACCTGAAACCAGCGCTTGGAGGAAGCGAACAACACGGTGCGTGCGCCGGCATAGCTGAAGCGGTAGCTGTCCTTGCCAGCCTGGTCCGGCTCCACCTCGTGGTGGCCATGCTTGACCGCGGCCACCTTGATCCCCCGTTGCGCCAGCTCCCGGATCACCTGTTCCACGAGCGTGGTTTTGCCGGTGCCTCTCGGGGCGGCAAAGCCGATGGTCGGGGGTGACTTCATGGTTGCTTGTTGTCCTCTGGATAGGTAGCCCCGCGGTGGGTCAGATGGTCTGATAGTACAGATTCTGCGGGTGGTTGGCTTCCGCGAAAAAGAACCAGCGCTCCAGCAACAAACCAGCGTATTGCACCACAAACGCCAGTGCCAGCAAGCCCACGGCGGCGTCCGCGTAACCACCATAGAGCAGCGCGATCGGCAACAGGAATACCAGCAGCAAAAACAGCCACTTGACCGTTTTCAGAAAGCCCAGGGTGGCGCCGCTGAAATACTCGCGGGTATTGAACGACCCGCCCATCATGCCCATGGAGGTCTGTACCACCTTGGTATGACGAACGCCGATGGCGGTCTGGATGGTGCTCTTGGGCCGCAGCCGCCGGTTGCGGATCAAACTCGCGGCCCGTACACACAGAGCGGCCACCGTCAGTACCATGGCCCAACCGGCATAGAAGCGCGCCAGTGACGGTCCCGACAGCGCCCCGTAGGCAGACGCCAGCGTGAAGCCCGACGCGGCTCCCAGCAACGTATAGTTGAGCACCGTCAGCGGCGTAGCCCATTCTTGCAGGAAACGAACGCTGGCGTAGATCATCGCGGTGCTCAGATACAGTGTGAATGCCATCACCGTCCCCACCGCTCCGATCGCCAGCGTGAGCTGCCCGGGCAGCCCGGTACCGAGCAAGTCGTGGTCCCAGCCGAAGAAATGAAACACACCATACAGAAATACCAGGCCCATCATCGACGGCAGCACGATGACTTCGCGCGACAGCCACGATGTACGCCACATGGCGGCACTACGCCAAGCCCGTTCCGGGTGGCCCAGGTGGAAGAAGGAGGCCACCAGCCCGGCGATCAGGAAAGCCAGCGCGATGGCGCTGCCCAGCGCATAGAAACCAGGGGTCTGCTCAGGCAGCAACTCCATGGCGGAATAGATCTCGGCGGTCACCAGGGCCAGGAAAAATCCCTGGCCGACGCCGATCAGTGTGGTCAGGAATATGACTGAGAACGCGGGATGCACGACAACTCCTCAATTCGCTACAGGTGCGGTGGCTGACCGGATCAGGCCATCCAATCGTCGAGCGTGGGTTCCGTGCCGACTTCGTGCCGGATATCCTCTTTTTTCAGGGGGTTGTCGACGCGCACCAGTTCATCCTCATGGATATGCTTGCGTACCTTGCGGCGCGGCAGATAGTGATTGGCCGGTTTGGTGCCCCACTCGGGCATCAGCGCATAACCCCCCTCCTCGCGGATCGCCACCGACACTTCGGAGTCGGGGTCGTGAACATCTCCGAACAATCGTGCCGAGGTGGGACACGCCAGCACGCAGGCCGGCTTACGCTCGGATTCGGGCAAGGACTCATCGTAAATGCGATCGACACAGAGGGTGCATTTCTTCATCACTTTCTGTTGTTCGTCCAGCTCACGGGCGCCGTAGGGGCAGGCCCAGGAGCAGTAGTTGCAGCCGATGCACTTGTCGTAGTCAACCAGAACGATGCCGTCCTCCTCACGCTTGTGGCTGGCCCCGGTGGGGCACACCGGCACGCAGGGGGGATCCTCACAGTGCAGACAGCTCTTGGGAAAATGCACCGTCTCGGTATTGGGATAGGTGCCCACCTCGAAGGTTTGTACGCGGTTGAAGAAGGTTCCGGTGGGGTCCTTGTCGTAGGGTCGCTCATCCACCAGTGGCCCCGCGCTACCGGAAGTATTCCACTGTTTGCAACTGGTGACGCAGGCGTGGCAGCCGACACACACATTGAGATCGATCACCAACGCCAACTGGGTCATGAGCCTGCTCCCCTGGCCCCGGTCCCGAACAACCCGGCGAAATAGCCCAGCACGGAACGGCGCTCGGGCACGCCGGGCGGAGGCTTCATCGGCGGATATTGCGGTGAGGTCTCCCGCGGCTCGCCGGCGCCGGCCTTATAGACCCGCACGCGCACGTCATACCAGCCGGCTTGACCGGTTATCGGGTCGGAATTGGACAGATGTTCGCCCGCTTCGGGGCCAGGCAATTCCTCGGCGATCAGATGGTTGAGCAGGAAGCCCTGTTTCGATTCGTTGGCTTTTTCGGACAGGTTCCAGGCCCCCGCGGCTTTGCCAATGGCATTCCAGGTCCACACCGTGCCCGGTTCGACGGCCTCCGAATAACGGGCCAGACAGCGCACCTTGCCGTGCATGGATTCCACCCACATCCAGCCACCATCCTCGATACCCTGCTCGCTGGCCGTCGCCGGGTTGATGTGCAGATAGTTGTAGGTGTGAATCTGGCGCAGCCAGGCATTCTGGGAATCCCAGGAATGGTACATGGCCATCGGGCGCTGGGTGATCGCATTGAGCGGATATTTGCTCTGGTCGGTGAGCTGCGCTTCCAACGGCTCGTAGTAGAACGGCAGCGGGTCGAAATAGGTATCGATGCGCTCACGCAAACGTTCGGGTGGCTGGCGACCATGCGACTTGCCCTGCGCGGCGAGCCGGAACTTCTGCAACACTTCGGAATAGATGTGGATATTGATCGGATCCGAGTAGCGAATCAGATTGTGGTCCTGGGCCCACTGTAGGTAACCCTGGTTCCAGTTGCGCATGTACTGGTACGACTTGGGCAACTTGTACTGAAACACGCAGTTGTTCTCTTCATAGCGGCGCCATTGATCGGGGTTGGGCTCCCCCTTCATGGACTTCTCGCCATCCTTGCCCCGCCACCCCGCCAGGAAGCCGATCCCCGAACCCGGAGCCGTTTCGAAATTGACGATGAAATCAGGGTAGTCGCGGTACTTGGGCTCGCCTTGTTCGTTGACGAAGGCCGGCAATTTCAGCCGTGACGCCAACTCGATCAGCACCTCCTGGAACGGGCGGCACTCGCCGGTGGGCGGCAACACCGGGATGCGTACCGAGTCGACCGGGCCATCGAACTCCGAGATTGGCCGATCCAGCAACGACATCACATCGTGACGTTCCAGATAGGTGGTGTCCGGCAGGATCAGATCGGCGAATGCGGTCATCTCCGACTCAAAAGCATCGGCAACCACGATGAACGGGATCTTGTAGTTGCCTTCGTCATCCTTGTCATTGAGCATGTGGCGTACGCCATCGGTGTTCATCGTCGAGTTCCAGGCCATGTTGGCCATGAAGATGAACAGCGTGTCGAGGTGATAGGGATCACCACGCCAGGCATTGGTGATGACGTTGTGCATCATGCCGTGCACTGCCAGCGGCGCCTCCCACGAAAATGCCTTGTCGATGCGCACCGGCTCACCCTGCTCGTCCACGAACAGATCGTCAGGATCAGCTGGCCAGCCCAGTGGCATGCCGTCCAGTGGCGTGTTGGGCTGTACCGCCTCCGGACCCGTGGGGTTCTTCGGGCACGGCGGAATGGGGCGCGGAAACAGCGGCTTGTGGCGAAAACCGCCGGGGCGGTCGATGGTACCCAGCAAGGACATCAGGATCGACAGGGCACGAATGGTTTGAAAGCCGTTGGAGTGCGCCGCCAGCCCACGCATGGCATGGAAGGCCACCGGATTGCCGGTAACCGTCTGGTGCTCCTGGTCCCAGGAGTCGGTCCATGCGATCGGCAGTTCGATCTGCTCATCGCGAGCGGTGATGCCCATCTCCTGGGCCAACCGAACGATTGTGGCCGCCGGAACACCGGTAATCTGTTCGGCCCACTCCGGGGTGTACTGCTCGACCCGCTCGGCCAGCAACTGGAAGGCAGGTTTGACCGGCACACCATCGGGCAGCTGGAAGGCGCCCCGCAGACGGGGGTCGGCCCCTGCGCTGCGCATCGGCACTGCCTTGTTCTGGTTGCGATCCCACCAGAGCTTGTTCTGAGGGTCGAAACATCCCTCCTCATGGGGTACCTCGTAGCGGACCAACATGCCATTTTCAGTACTGTCAGGGTCGAGATTGACCAGTTCCGGCGCATTCGAGTAGTTCACCAGGAAGTCGCGATCGTACAATCCCAGGCGGATGATTTCGTGGATCAGCGCCAGCAACAGGGCACCATCGGTACCGGGTTTGATTGGCACCCACTCATCAGCAATGGCCGAATAGCCGGTACGCACCGGGTTGATCGAGATGAAACGCCCGCCGTTGCGCTTGAATTTCGACAACTCGATCTTCATGGGGTTGGAGTGGTGATCTTCGGCGGTGCCGATCATCACGAACAGCTTGGCGCGCTCCAGATCGGGCCCCCCGAACTCCCAGAACGAACCACCGATGGTGTAGATCATCCCGGCCGCCATGTTGACCGAGCACAAGCCACCGTGCGCCGCGTAATTCGGAGTACCGTATTGCTTGGCAAACAACCCGGTCAGAGCCTGCATCTGGTCACGCCCGGTGAAAAGCGCGAACTTGGCAGGATCGGTGGCGCGCAGATGCGCCAGCCGCTGCACCAGCGTGTCCATCGCCTCATCCCAGCTGATCGCCTCGAACTCGGCATCACCGCGGTCGCTGCCCGGCTTTCTACGCAACGGTCTGGTCAGCCGCGCCGGCGAGTACTGCTTCATGATCCCCGAAGAACCCTTGGCGCAGATCACCCCCTTGTTAAGCGGGTGATCGGGGTTGCCCTCGATATAGCGCAGTTCACCGTCGCGCAGGGTTACGCGAATTCCGCAACGGCAAGCGCACATATAGCAAGTGGTGTTCTTGACCTCGGTGCGACCCTCAGCCAGGATCTTGGCAGTTTCGTTCATGAATTTCCTGCGGCGATAAGCGGCTTGGGATTTGTTTGCAACGCGGTGCCGACACGAAACTCGCTGGTGCGGATCGCCGCACGTCAATATATCAAGCTGCCCACACGCTTCACCTATCCCCGTCAGGCTGCCCGCCCCTACCCCATTGAGGATACCACCGTGAAAGCGACCACCAAATGCGCAAGGGCGTTGCTGCCATGATCGGCCCGATTACCGGGCTGATACTGGCGGGGGGCCGTTCGAGCCGCATGGGTGGCACGGACAAGGGTCTCATAGCGCTGGCTGGCCACACCATGATCGAGTACGTGATCGAACGTACTCGCCCCCAGGTAGAAACCCTGCTGATCAGCGCCAACCGCAATCTGCAGCGCTACCGTGATCTCGGGTTCGAGGTTCTGGAGGACCACTCGGATGACTTCCAGGGCCCGCTGGCCGGCATGCTTCGCGGTCTGGAGCAGTTGGACGAAGGCTATCTGCTCACCGTGCCCTGCGATGGCCCACTGCTGCCCCTAGATCTGGCGGCCAGACTGGGCATGGCGCTGCAAGAAACCGGAGCAGTCATTGCGACCGTCAACGACGGCGAGTTCCGGCACCCGACCTATGCATTGATTTGCCACGACCAGAGCAACGACCTGCGCCGGTTCTTGATCGGTGGCGAGCGCAAGCTGGGCAAATGGTTTGCGGCGCACGGCGCGGTGGAGGTGGATTTTTCGGATCAGAAGCAGGCTTTCTCGAACATCAACACGGCCTCCGAACTGCAGCGGATCGAGTCTCTGATCAAGGGAGCCCCCTGAGGCTCCCTAACCAAGCAACATGCGGATGCCGACCACCGCCAGGAATACCGCGAATCCACGCTGCAAGGCGGCTGTCGGCAAAGTGTGCGCCAATCTGGCGCCCACCGGCGCCAGCAGACTGCTGGCGACCACGATGCCAAGTAAGGCCGGCCAGTACACATAACCGGTACTCCAGGGAGGGAGCGCCACGGCATCCCAACCATTGAAGATGAAGCCGGCGCTGCCAGCGATTGCGATGGGCAGACCGACAGCGGCCGAGGTGGCAACAGCATTGCGTATGGTGACGCTACACCAGTTCAGAAAAGGCACGGTCAACGACCCGCCACCGATCCCCACCAGCGACGACAGAAACCCGATCACCGTACCCACCGCCAACAAGCCCCTGCTGGCCGGGATGGCGTGGCGGCCGGATGACTTCTTCGCCACCATCATCTGTATCGCCACCAGCACAGCAAAGACCCCGAACACACTTCGCAAGACATCCGCCCGCAGGGCGTCCGCGACCCAGGAACCAAGCAGAGCGCCGACCAGCACCCCCGGCGTCAACGCACGCATCACCGACCACAGGATGGCGCCACGCTGCTGGTGCGCTCGAATCGATGACACCGAGGTCACCACGATACTGGCCAGCGATGTGCCGATCGCCAGGTGCATGGCGACTTCGGTATTGACCTCGAGCAGGGAATAAGCGAACACCAGCACAGGCACGATGACGATGCCGCCGCCGACGCCGAGCAGCCCGGCCAGCAACCCGGCCACACAACCCGCTCCCAGATAGATCAGCAGGATTTCCAGGCCCATTCCTCCAACGTGGTGATTACCCGGTTTCGTGGTATTTTAGGGTTGTGACCTTGCACGGGAATTGTGCAACGGAACGATGCACGGGATTATCAGCGATAGCTCATGAGAATTGAAAGCGTCTGTGTTCTGGGAGGCACCGGTTTCGTGGGCCACCACTTGGTGGCGCGTCTGGCCAACAGTGGCAGAACGGTCCGTGTGCTTGCGCGCCGGCCCGAACGTCACCGTGCCAATCTGGTGTATCCCTCGGTACAGGTCGTCGGCGCCGATATGCGCGACAGTACCGAACTGGTGCGTCATTTTCGAACCGTGGACGCTGTGATATTTTTACCCGGAATCCTCAATGAATCCGGAAAAAATACTTTCCGGGATATTCACGTGGAGTTTCCACGCCAAGTCGCCGATGCCTGCATGGATGCCCATGTCAAACGGCTGTTGCACATGAGTGCGCTCAATGCGGACACCGCCAACGGCGCCAGCGAGTATCTGCGCAGCCGCGGCCAAGGCGAAGATATCATGCATCTGGCTGGAGCCCGAACCGCCGTGACCAGTTTCCGGCCTTCGGTGATCTTTGGCAGCGACGACAGTTTCTTCAACCGTTTCGCGGGCTTGCTTCGCAGCGCCCCGATCGTGCCACTGGCCTGTGCCGGCAGTCGCTTTGCACCGGTGTGGGTGGCCGACGTGGCGAATGCCTTTGTCACCGCACTGGAAACTCCCGCGGTGACCGGCAAGCGGCTGGAACTGTGTGGCCCCGAGAGCTATACACTACTGGAACTGGTGCGCTATACGGCCCAACTGACCGGCAGTCATAGTCGGGTGGTCGCCCTGGGCGACGGACTGTCTCGCTCGATGGCCAAAGTACTGCAGTTCTTTCCCGGCAAGCCGCTGACGCCCGACAATGTCCGCTCGATGGCGGTGGACAGTGTTTGCCACAGCGATGGTTTTGCGATGCTCGGAATCGAGCCTGCCGCGATCGAGACGGTGATGCCGGCCTGCTTCAGCGGCCACAGCCAGCGGGGTAGATACCAGGGTTACCGGCGCGCCGCCCGACGGGGCTGAGCCCCAAGCTGTGCCAGCTCTCGTCTGCGCTCCTCCGGGTCCAATGCCGCGTACTCGTCGACACGAACATAGAAAGCCGCAAAATCCTGGCCCGACATGAGAAACAGCGCCTCGAAGGCCGGAACCTCCGCCGTATAGGCCGATAGCGCCGCAAACCAGGCATTGTTGGGCCCGTCAGCGATCACCGCGTCGTATCCGGACACGCCACCCCAATCCTGCCGCCAGCGTTGATAGCGATGGTCGAGCTCGTTCAGCACATCGCGCTTGCGCGCACGCAGTGTGTTTTGATCCTGTCCTGAACCATAGATCTCATCGAGGCGATCCCGGGTTTTGCCGACCAGCTCGAGAAAGCTGTCCCGACGGGCCCCGGCATCGAGATATGCCTGCCGGGCACCGGCTTCACCGGCGGCACTCAGCCAGCGCAAAGCCCCGAGGCGGCCGACGGTGGTGGCGAATGATTCGTTGAAAGTGGTGTCACCAGCGACATAGAGCCGCTGGTGGGCCAGTTCGTGGAAGATCAGTTCCGCCAACCGCCCCTCTGGCCAGTCGATGAAGGTGTTGAGCAAAGGATCGTCGAACCAACCCAGTGTCGAATACGCGGGTACGCCACCCACCCACACCTCGAGGCCCGTGGCGCGTAGCATTTCAGCCTGCGATTGTGCTTCGGCGGGATCAAAATAGCCGCGATAATCGAGGCACCCGACCAGCCAGTAGCACCATTCCCTGGCCTGCAGCGAGAATTCAGGAGCGGCGAACACGTTCCAAACCAGATAGGGGCGGCCAAGATCAGCATAGCTGCGATAACTGCCATTGTCCGGCAACGCCAGTTCGGCACTGGCGAAATCACGCATACGCTGTAACCGCAGTAGACGAGCACGCAGGCCCTCGGGCGTCTGCGCAGAATCGATCAATTGTGGAACCGGTTCACGCTTGCCGACGACTTCCAACTGCCCTGATACTGCCTGTCGGTAGTAATCCAGCGAGGTGCACCCTGACACGGACAGCAACAACAGTGCAGCCAACGCAACACCAGCGCCTTTGCTAAGCTTCATCGTCATGAGCCCGACAGGCTGTCCGGGAACGGACCCGTCTGTTTCAGACCAATCTGATTGGCCATACTTGCCGGTGGTTTTTATTCAGTAGCATGACTATTCGCCTCAAATGATCGCAAATTCCGACTCGGACACGCTCGCCGTCGAGCCCATCACCGTGCAAAGGGACGGCGCAACAATAATCTCCCCTTTTGCAACGCCGATCCATCCTGTCGATATGCGCTCAGGCCGCCGGACATGAAAAAGTACCTGGTCGGTGGCGCGGTGCGTGATGCCCTGTTGGGGCGCCCCACTGGTGAGCGCGACTGGGTGGTGTTGGGCGCCACCGCCGGACAACTCCTGGCGCAGGGTTTCCGCCAAGTCGGCAAGGATTTCCCCGTGTTCCTGCACCCAACCACCGGTGAAGAGCATGCGCTGGCGCGTACTGAAATCAAGACGGCCCCGGGATACCACGGTTTCACCTTGCGCGCCGACCCCGATGTCACTCTGAAGGAAGACCTGCAGCGGCGCGATCTCACCATCAACGCCATGGCTCGTGACCAGGACACGGGCGAACTAATCGACCCATACGGTGGTTTGCAAGACCTGCAGGGACGGAAGTTACGTCATGTCTCGGCTGCATTTTCCGAAGACCCGGTGCGGATACTGCGGGTGGCCCGCTTTGTGGCGCGCTACGACGGGTTCGGCTTCGAGGTTGCGCCGGAAACCATGCAGTTGATGCGTGACATGGTGGCCTGCGGCGAAGTCGATCACCTGGTGGCCGAAAGGGTATGGGCGGAAACCCGCCGGGCGCTGCTCGAACCCGCGCCCTGGCGATTCATCGAAGTGTTACGGGAGTGCGGAGCCCTGGCCCGGGTGTTTCCTGAAATCGAGCGCTTGTTCGGGGTCCCCCAACCGCCCCGCCATCACCCCGAAATCGACACTGGCGTACATACCCTGATGGTTTTGCGGCAGGCGGCTGCTACCGGCGCCGGGGGCCGGGTGCGGTTCGCGGCGCTGGTGCATGATCTCGGCAAGGGCACGACACCGAAGTCCGAATGGCCCCGTCACATCGGCCACGAAAAACGCAGCGCGAAACTGGTGACCGCATTGTGCCTGCGGTTGCGAATCCCTAATGACTGGCGTGATCTGGCGGTGCTGGTGGCACGCTATCACAGCCATTGCCACCGGGCCCTTGAACTTCGCGCCACCACGTTGCTGAATCTGCTGGAGGCGCTGGGCGCGTTTCGATCCGAGCAGCGTCTCGGGGAGTTTCTGCAGGCTTGCGAAGCCGATGCGCGTGGACGCACCGGTTTGCAGGACCGTGCCTATCCGCAGGTCGCGCTGTTACGCGCGGTGTATGCGGCCGCGGCGGCCGTGCAGGCAAGCGAGTTCGTGGCGGCCGGACTCAAGGGTGTGGCCATAGGCGAAGCCATGCGCGAGACCAGGTTACGGCGTATTCGCGAGGCACGCAGGCAATTCCCCGATGACGGTCACCAGAATACCACCAGCAGAAAGGCACCGAGCAGCAGCCGGTAAATCACGAATGGCGTCATACCCAGCCGCTGCAATAATTTGAGAAACAGGTGGATGCACAAATAAGCGCTGAGCGCAGACAGCAACGCTCCCAATAGCAGCGAGCGCCAGTCCACCGCGGCATCGGAGCCGATCAGCTCCAGGGTCTTCAAACCACCCGCCAGCACAATCACCGGGATCGACAACAGAAACGAGAAACGTGCCGCACCGTTACGATCCAGCCCCAGCATCAAACCGGCGGTCATGGTGATACCGGAACGCGAGGTTCCCGGCACCAGGGCCAGTGCCTGGGCACAGCCGATGACCCAGATGTCTCGCCAGCGCAGTTGATGTTCGCTGCGTTGGCCGTGGCCCGTTCGGTCACTCCACCACAGCAGCAGGCCGAACAACAAGGTGGTGGCCGCGATCACCAGCGGCGAACGCAACCAGGTTTCCACCAGGTCGCCGAACAACAGACCAACCACACCCACCGGTATCGTGCCTACGATCACCGCCCAGGCCAGGCGGCTGTCACCAGTCTGGCGGCGTTGTACCAGCGACGCAAACCAGTCCCGTGTCATAACCCACAGTTCATCACGGAAATACCACACCACGGCGCTGAGAGTGCCCACATGCACCGAAACATCGAACGCCAGACCCTGGTCCGGCCAGCCCAGCAGCCTGGGCACCAGAATCAGGTGCGCGGAACTCGAAATCGGCAGAAACTCGGTAATGCCCTGTACGATGGCCAGTACCAACAGTTGCAGATCACTCAACGCGGTTGCTCCCCGGACATTGCCAGACGCGGGCGCTGATCCCGCATCGAGAATCCCCGCAACGGAAAATCCACCCCCTTGCCGAGGCCGAGCACGCGGAAACGCTCGCCCATCTCTCCGGGTAACGTCAGGATCTTGACCTGACGGGTCAGTTGCAGATGCGCGCGCGCATCGGTCGGGTCGGATTCACCGACCAGCGCATCCAACCCGCAACCAAACAAAAACCAGTTCTGGTTGGTATAGCCCAGAACCTGCCATCCACAGGCCCGCGCGGCATCCGTCACCGCGTCGAAGTCGAGGCTTACGGTGATGTCCTGCAAGCCGGGATAAACCAGGGGGTCAGCGTGCACACGATGGCGGTAGTGGCAGACCAGGGTGCCACCGCTGCGCTGCGGGTGATAGTAATCCGCGCGTTCATAACCGTAGTCGATCAGCAGCATGACGCCGTTGTCGATGGTGGTAGCCAATGCTTCCAGCCAGGGTCCCGGCCATTGGCAGATTTCCGATTCGTAGCCATCACTCAGTCCCCGCCCCAGCTGTTGCTCCAGCGTGGCGACCGCTGTCGCCAGTTCGGGATCAACAGGTCCCAGACACCAGCGAAAGCCATCACCTTCACAGGCCACGTGCAAGGGCCAGGCCCGACCCGATACCATTCGGAACCGCCGCGCCGGCATTGCGTCCAGAACTTCGTTGGCCAGCACCACGGCGTCGATGGCGATGCCCGGCAACTTTTCCAGCCAGCTCACTCGTCCGCCCAGCAGGGGCAGGCGCTGCTGTATCAACGTTTGCTGACGCTCGCGCAGGTCTGCGCTCACCTCGATGATCAGGTAGCGCTCGGGAACGCATTTCAGCGCCTGCAGCTCCTGCAACAGATCAACCGCCATAACACCCGAACCCGCGCCGAACTCGAGCACGGTCGAAATGCCGGTGTGGCGCATGATTTCCGCCACCTGCCGCGCCAGACAGCGCGAGAACAACGGTGAGATCTCCGGTGCGGTGACGAAATCACCACCGTCACCGAACTTGCGGGTGCCCGCAGTGTAGTAACCCAGCCCCGGAGCATAGAGCGCCAGTTCCATGAACCGGGAAAAATCGATGCTGCCACCGGCCGCTTGGATAGCGCCACGAATCGAGGCTGCGACCCGCTCAGCGTGAGCCAGCGACAATGCGTCGGGTGCCGGCAGGCCGGTCACCATATCCTGTGGCATGGCTTCTCTCTCAGACCGGTATAGAATCACGCGGGACGATACGGGGGCAAAAAGGCCGTGAACCATAACACAGCGACATCGGCAGCCGGCAAAACCGCGCTGGTGACCGGCGCGGCGCGGCGGTTGGGCGCGGCGATTGCCACCGACCTCCACCAGGCGGGGCTGAACGTTGTGCTGCACTACCGATCCTCCCGCGCCGAGGCCGAGCAACTGGCGAGGCGACTGGAGACACATCGGCCAGGCTCCACACTACTGCTCAAAGCGGATCTGCGACGCCAGCAGGAGCTGACCGACCTGGTGGCCGCAAGCTGCCAGCGATTCGGCGGACTGGATGTGCTGGTCAACAATGCGTCGGTGTTCGAACCCACCCCGGTGGGTGCGGTCGATCACGCGACCTGGGAGAGGATTCTCGAATCCAATCTCAAGGCGCCCTTCTTTCTCTGCCAGGCAGCACTCGCCACCTTGCGCGAACGCTCCGGCAGTATCGTCAATATCATCGATGTCTACGCGGAGCGCCCGCTGGCAAATCACCCGCTGTATTGTTCTTCAAAAGCAGCGTTGGCGATGTTGACCCGCTCGCTGGCCCATGATCTGGCGCCAACAATCAGGGTCAACGGTGTCTCGCCCGGCGCTATACTCTGGCCCGAGTCCGGGCCCGAATCACACGACAGCACCACACAGCGGACAGAGATTCTCGCCAAAATACCCATGGGTCGTGCGGGAACAACCACCGACGTCGCCGGCATGGTCACCTTTCTGGCCCTGCAGGCGCCCTACGTGACCGGCCAGATCGTGACCGTCGACGGTGGCCGCAGCCTCAATATGTGAGTGTGGCGGCATACCCGATTTCGGCTGGGTTTTCTCAATTTGAGCCACAGGCGTGGCCCTGAGAGGGTCTTGATCTGTTCATGAACAAGCGCATTTGGTTAGAATCGCGGCTACGGCAACCCTGCCGGTTCCCACAATTACTGTGAATCGATGAAAAAATACGCTTTGATCGTGCTGCTGCTACTGCTCGGTGCACTCGCCCAGGCCCAGACCACCCGTTACGTGACCGATCAGCTGCGTCTGGAGGCCCGCACCGGACCCGGTACCGGCTTCCGTATCGTGCGCATGCTCGAAAGCGGCACCAAGGTCACGGTCGTCGAGGAGAAGGACGGTTACAGCAGAATCCAGTTCGGCAACGGCTCGGCAGCCTGGATACTTTCCCGCTACCTCAATAACGAACCATCCGCCCGCAATCAGGTTGCCAGTGCCAAATCGGAACTGACCACGGCCCTGGAGGAGAACGCCCAACTCAAAGCCACTTTGAGCGAGTCGCAATCAAAGGGCAGCGCCACCGAGAAGGCCAGGGGCGAACTCAATCAGACCAACCGCCGCCTGACCAAGGAGCTGACCCAGATCCGGCGCACCGCGGCTTCAACCCTGGCGATCGAACAGGAAAACCAGGAGCTGCAGGTGAAAGTGGTCAACCTGGAGCGCGACCTGCAGCTGGCGCAGCAGGAGAACATGTCACTCAGCGACAACAGTGACCGGGACTGGTTCGTGGCCGGCTCACTGGTGCTATTCGGCGGTATGCTGCTCGGGGTCTTGATCCCGCGCGTGCGCTGGAAGAAGCGGCGCGGCTGGGGTGAGTTGTAGGCTCAATGCGATTGGCGGAAGACGGGCGAAAAGACAAGCACGCTGGTAAATTTGTTGAGTGAAATCGCCTCAGGGCCTGAAAGACACTTTCTTGAGCTGCTCGGCACCGCCCGGAAATGCCCGCCAAAGTTCACCGATGGTCTGCTCGGTGACCGGGTGCCGCCGCCGGGCCGCAATCTCGGCCAACGGCCCGAGCACGAACGCACGGTGGACGATCTCACCCCTGGGTACCTCGATCCCGTTTTCCCGGCTCACCAGATCACCGTACAACAGCAGATCCAGATCGAGGGTCCGCGGGGAATACCGGGCTTGATCGCGGCGGCGACCATGTCGCGACTCGATGCCACGTAGCAGGCTCACCAACCCGGCGACCGGCAGATCCGTGCTGAAACCAGCTGCAAGGTTGTAAAAGTCCTCACCGTCGAATCCGACCGCCCGGGTTCGATAAACCGTGGATATGATCAGATCGTCGAACTGTGACCGCAATGCCGCAACGGCACCCCTGATATTGTGCTCACGCTCAACGTTACTGCCGATACTGAGGAATACCGCGACCACGATCAGTCGCGATCGCCGCGCTCGATGATCACCCCGACCTCCCTGGATCCGCGAATAGCACCAGGTTTGCTCAACGTGACTCTAACCCAGGGCACAGCAAATTCGCCGGTAACGATTTCGGCTATATGCTCAGCCAGGGTCTCCACGAGCTGAAACTCACTCTCCTCCACAAAGGAGATCAGCCGTTTGGCCACCGCCTTGTAGTTGAGGGTGTCTTCGATGGCGTCACTGGCGGCCGCCTTGCGGATATCGACACCCATTTCCAGGTCTATGGCTACGATCTGGCGGATACGCCGTTCCCAGTCGTAGATACCGATGACGGTCTCGACCCGCAGATCACGCAGAAATATGACGTCCATTTTCTCCCTCACCGCAGCGATCGACGGCCACTATACCTGAAGCCGGCGGTGCCGGCCGCCTGCCCACTCTTGACCTGCCCGACAGGTACCGATCAAATAGCGCCCATGCTGCTCGCACTGACCGCAATCCTGGGCGGATACCTGCTCGGATCCGTTTCCACCGCCATCATCACCTGTCGTGTGATGGGCCTGCCGGACCCGCGCAGCGATGGCTCGGGCAACCCGGGCACTACCAATGTTCTGCGACTGGGCGGCAGCAAGGCGGCCGCCATCACCCTGGCCGGTGATCTTTTGAAGGGATTGGTACCGGTGGTCGTGGCGCGGCTGCTGGGCCTGCCCGACACGACGGTCGCGGCAGTGGCGCTGGCGGCATTCCTGGGCCACCTCTATCCACTGTTTTTTCAGTTTCGCGGCGGCAAGGGTGTGGCAACGGCGGGCGGCGCCATCATAGGCCTGGCACCGCTGGTAGCCGCTGCCGCCCTGACCACATGGGCGGTGATGGCGATGCTGTTTCGCATCTCCTCGCTGGCTGCGCTGACTGCTGCCACCCTGGCTCCGCTATACGCATACCTGCTGGGGGGGCGCTGGGCCACGGTGCTGGTCTTGGCGACCATGGCGGCATTGCTGATCTGGCGGCACCGCGCCAACATCCAACGCATCATGCGCGGTACGGAAAGCCGGATCGGCGACAAGGCCAAAGCCCGGGTATAGCCCGGTGCACCGAGGAGGCTGTCCGAGAATAGCGATCGTAGCGAGGGCGAGCCTGATTGTCCGCAGTAGATCAGTCTGTTCTCGGACAGCCTCCTACCCGGTTGCCGGCAACGATTCCAGTGACCAGCGTGGTTTGGCCTCGATCTCCAGACCCTGGTTCTGACCGGCGCACAGACGCAGATAACCCGCATAGGCGATCATGGCACCGTTGTCGGTACAATATTCCGGTCGGGGAAAATAGGCGACGGCGTTCTCGTTCGCCGCCATCGCCTTGAGCGCCGCCATCAGCCTGCGATTGGCGCCAACACCACCCGCCACCACCAACGACCGGTAGCCGGTCTGCCTCAGCGCACGGCGACACTTGATCAGCAAGGTACCGACTGCCGCGTCTTCGAAAGCGCGCGCGATATCGGCACGATCCTGATCGCTACGATCGCTGTTTTGCCAGGTGTTGCGCGTGAAGGTCTTGAGTCCGCTGAAGCTGAACTCCAAACCCGGGCGATCGGTCATCGGCCGCGGAAAGCGGTAGCGGTCGGGCCTACCCGACAGCGCCAGTTCCGCGACTGCCGGGCCTCCCGGATAGCCCAGACCCAGCAGCTTGGCAGTCTTGTCGAAGGCTTCACCAACGGCATCATCGAGCGTATCACCCAGAATCCGGTACCGACCGGCCGCGGCCACGTCGACCAGCAGCGTGTGACCGCCCGACACCAGTAGCGCCAGAAACGGAAACCGGGGTGGGTCCGGCTCCAGCATGGGTGCCAGTAGATGTCCTTCCATATGGTGCACCGCCAGGGCCGGAATCCCCAGGCTCCAGGCCAACCCCCGCCCCAGCGAAGCTCCGACCAACAACGCCCCGATCAAGCCCGGACCGGCGGTATAGGCGATTCCGGACAGGTCACGCCTGTCGGTGCCGGTATCGGACAACAGCTGCAGCACCAGCGGCGCCAGCTTGCGAACGTGATCACGAGACGCCAGCTCCGGCACCACACCACCGAAACCCGCGTGCAGATCGGCTTGGCTGTAGAGCAGGTCGCCAAGCAGGCCGCGCCCACCTTCGTATAGGGCTACGCCGGTTTCGTCACAGGAAGTTTCGATTCCCAGCACGATCATGAGACGCATTGTCCGACTTTCGCAGCCACCCCGGCAAGACCATCGCCCACGGCAAGCGCTTGTGGCTTTGCATTTGCTCCGGCTCCGTCATAGAATGCCCGGCCTACTTTTCTGCGGACCGATCCGCCTGTTGAGGTCAGGACTGAATGCCTTCTGTACGAGTCAAGGAAAACGAGCCTTTTGATATCGCCCTGCGCCGCTTCAAGCGCTCCTGTGAAAAAGCCGGAATTCTCTCGGAGATTCGCCGGCGCGAGTACTACGAAAAGCCAACTCAGGAACGCAAGCGCAAGAAGGCCGCGGCGGTCAAGCGACACATGAAAAAGCTGTCGCGAGAGCAGAATCGCCGCAAGCGTATGTACTGAGTCCGCGCACAGCCCCGCTCCGAGCCGCTGACGTGTCACTCAAGAAACAGATCCAGGAGGACATGAAAGCCGCGATGCGTTCTCGCGATCGCGCTCGGCTGTCCTGCATCCGGCTGATCATGGCGGCAATCAAGCAGCGTGAAGTGGACGAACGTATCGAGTTGGACGATGCGCAAGTCACTGTCGTGCTCGAGAAGATGACCAAGCAACGCCGCGAATCCATCGAGCACTACGAAAAAGCCGGGCGCGAGGACCTGAGGGCGGTGGAACAGGCCGAACTGGAAATCATCAACGGCTATCTTCCGGAACCACTCGAGCCGGCCGCGGTCGAGCAGTTGATCAACCAGGCGCTCGCCGAGACTGGCGCCACCTCGATTCGCGACATGGGCAAGGTCATGGCGCTGCTCAAGCAGCAGGCGCGTGGTCGTGTGGACATGACCGAGATCAGTCGGCTGGTAAAAGCGCGACTCGGCGCCTGATCCGGAACCCGCATGGGGGGCCGGATTCCGCAGACATTCCTCGACGAGTTGCTGGCCCGCGTCGATATCGTCGAGACGATCAACAGCCGTGTGCCGCTAAAGAAGGCCGGCCGCGAGTTCACTGCCTGCTGTCCGTTTCACAGCGAAAAGACCCCCTCCTTTACGGTCAGCCCGACCAAACAGTTCTACCACTGCTTCGGCTGCGGAGCGCACGGCACCGCGCTCGGTTTCCTGATGGAATACGAGCACCTGGAATTCGTCGAGGCGGTCGAGGAACTGGCACGCGCATCCGGCATGGAGGTGCCACGCTCGGACACACCGGCGCGCGATGAACGCAGTCGTGATCTGTATCAGGTCATGGACATGGCAGCGGAGTATTTCCGGGTGCAATTGCGCACTCATCCAACCCGCCAGAGCGCCGAACGCTACCTTGGGCAACGCGGGCTGAGCAACGAGATCATCGCCCGATTCGGGATCGGTCTGGCGCCGGCAGGCTGGAACAATCTGCTGCGGTTCATGCACAGCAAGGGCGTGGCAGAGGACACGCTGCTACGCGCCGGGCTGATCACCCGCAACGAGCAGCAACATTGCTACGACCGGTTTCGGGAACGGATCATCTTTCCGATCCGTGATCGCCGCGGCCGAACCATCGGCTTCGGCGGCAGAGTGCTGGGCGAGGGTACGCCCAAGTACCTCAACTCTCCCGAGACCCCGGTGTTTCACAAGGGCAGAGAACTGTACGGCTTGTTTGAAGCCCGTCAGCAAGAACGCAATCTGCAACGATTGCTGGTCGTGGAAGGCTATATGGACGTGGTCGCGCTGGCACAGTTCGGCATTAATAACGTGGTGGCCACCCTGGGCACAGCCACCACCAGGGAGCATCTGGAGATTCTGTTTCGAACCGTCCCGGGCGTGGTGTTCAGCTTCGATGGCGACAGGGCTGGCCGCGAAGCAGCCGCCCGTGCCCTGGAGACCGCGTTGCCAGTCATGCGTGACGGTCGCGAAGTCAGGTTCCTGTTCCTGCCCGACGGGGAAGATCCCGACAGCCTGGTACGCCGTGAAGGCGCCGAGGCGTTCCGCTCAAGGCTGCAGTCGGCGAAACTGCTGTCCGATTTTCTGCTGGAAAGACTGCAGGACGGACTGGAAACGGGCAAACCGGATGGACAGGCCGGGCTGCTGGCGCGTGCCGCGCGGCTGCTCAAACAGGTACCCGGTGGGGCATTCTGGGAACTACTGGTTGGCGAACTGGCGCGGATCACGCGGCTGTCGGAAGCACGGGTCCTGGCCCATCTGAGCCCCGCCCGGAGCGGCACCAGTACCCACCCGGTGCCACACCGGGACCGCGACCCGGCCAGCCTGACGCGCACCCCGGTACGCCATGCCATTGCATTGCTGTTGCATCAGCCACAACTGGCCCGGGGGGTAACGGATTCGCACACTTTGTCCGAAATTCCGGAACGCGGCATCGATTTATTGGTCGAAATGCTTGAAATTTCGCGAAAGTATCCCAATCTGAATGGTGCAGGGTTACTTGAACGGTATCGGGGCAGTCAACACGAGGCCGCCTTGCTGCGGCTCAGCGAGTGGCAACCTGAGATTTCGGAGCAACATCTCGATGAGGAACTGCGTAGCACTATCGCCAGACTTTGCGAAAGACACGCGCCGGAACGGCAGTTACTCGACAAGCTGGCCCGCGGCCAAAAGCTGGATGACGACGAACTGGAGAACTTGCGCGGGATGACGGAGCGAGGCAAACAGGAAGATTCAGACCGGTCTTGATGACACCATAGGAATGGTGTCATACTTGCAAGTTCGGTTCGATTCGCGTGATTTCCACGAGGCATAGCAACCACATGGGCGAAAAGCAGCATTCTGAACTCAAGAAGCTGATTGCGAAAGGCAAGGAACAGGGCTACCTGACCTATGCCGAGGTCAACGATCACCTGCCAGATGACATCGTCGATCCGGAACAGATCGAAGAAATCATCAATATGATCAATGATCTGGGAATCGAAGTCACTGAATCAGCACCGGATGCGGATACCCTTCTGCTCAACGAGGCATCCGTCAGTACGGATGACGACGTCGAGGAAGAGGCTGCAGCAGCCCTGGCCGCCGTCGATGCCGAGTTCGGCCGCACCACAGATCCCGTACGCATGTACATGCGCGAAATGGGAACGGTGGAGCTGCTGACCCGCGAGGGCGAGATCTCGATCGCCAAGCGTATCGAGGAAGGCATGAACCAGGTGCTCGCCGCCGTCACCTCCTATCCGCGTTCCACCGCCACCCTGCTCGACTGCTATGCGGCGGTCGAGGCTGGCGAGATGCGCCTGACCGATATCATCGCTGGCTTTACGGACGAACAGCAGGAAATGCCCCCCGTGGTGGCTGCACAGGCTGCACAGGCTGCACAGGCGAAAGCCAGCGGCAAGGACAGCGACAAGAACAAGGACGAGGAAGACGAAGAAGAGGAGATCGACACCGGACCTGATCCGGAAAAGGCCGCTGCTTATTTCAACGCTCTGAAAAAACACTTCGAGGCATTCGAGGAGCTGCGCAGCGAGAGGTTGATTGACAATCCGAAGGCCGCCGAACACCGCAAGCTGATGAGCGAGGAAGTGCAGAACCTCAGGATCATCAGCAAGATGCTCGATCGTATCAGCGTCGATCTGCGTCGTGACGTACAAATTGTCCGGGCCCAGGAAAAGTCGCTGTTGCGGATGTGCGTCGACAACTCGGGCATGAGCCGCAAGACCTTCATCGCTACCTTTCCCGGCAGCGAATCTAACCTTTCCTGGCTGGACAAGTGCCTTGCGCTCGAACCCGGCCTGAAAGAAAAGATCGAGCTGGTCCGTGAGGACGTACTACGGACGCAGACTCGATTGGCCGCCCTGGAAAAAAACCGTTGCCTGAGGATCTCCACCATCAAGGAGATCAACCGCGCCATGTCGATCGGCGAAGCCAAGGCACGACGCGCCAAGAAGGAAATGGTCGAGGCCAACCTGCGACTGGTGATCTCCATTGCCAAAAAGTACACCAATCGGGGACTGCAGTTTCTTGATCTGATCCAGGAAGGCAACATCGGCCTGATGAAAGCGGTCGACAAGTTCGAGTACCGCCGTGGCTACAAGTTCTCCACCTATGCGACCTGGTGGATTCGCCAGGCCATCACGCGCTCGATTGCCGACCAGGCGCGCACCATCCGCATCCCGGTACACATGATCGAGACCATCAACAAGCTCAATCGTGTATCCCGGCAGATGCTGCAGGAAATGGGGCGCGACCCGACACCTGACGAGCTCTCCGAGCGCATGGAGATGTCGGAAGACAAGGTGCGCAAGGTGCTGAAGATCGCCAAGGAGCCGATCTCGATGGAAACCCCCATCGGCGATGACGAGGATTCGCACCTGGGTGATTTCATCGAGGATACCGGGGTGCTGTCACCGGTGGAAAGCGCCACCGGCGAAGGCCTGCGGGAAGCAACCCGCGACATGTTGTGCTCGCTGACCCCGCGGGAGGCAAAAGTTCTGCGTATGCGTTTCGGGATCGACATGAACACCGACCACACACTGGAAGAGGTCGGCAAGCAGTTCGATGTCACCCGCGAACGCATCCGCCAGATCGAGGCCAAAGCGCTGCGCAAGCTGCGCCACCCCAACCGATCAGAGCAACTGCGCAGCTTTATCGACCTCGAATAAGCGCGCATGGCGGGAGTCGACACCACGCGGTATACTCCCGCCCGATTTCGGCGGGCCCTTAGCTCAGTTGGTTAGAGCAGCGGACTCATAATCCGTAGGTCCCAGGTTCGAGCCCTGGAGGGCCCACCAATAATCCAAGGCTTGCGCGCTTCCCGCGCTCGCAGTCGTTCGTATGACGCGCTCACCGGCAACGATCAACCGCTATCTTGCCTCCGCATTACGAATGCCTGACGGCATTCGCGGCCCTATCACGCCGCTTGCGTTGGGCAATCGTCAATGACTATGAAGCTTTTCATGCAGCCAAACCTTTATCAGGGATTGGTATGGCACGTCACGCGCGTGAGCCGCAGCTTTTATCGAATCCAAGAGGTGTTGCGGGAGGCGAAGAGAGATTGTCTTCGTTGTTGGCTTCAGGTTGGGCAGAACAACCTGCTGGGCCTTACTCCAGTCCAAGTAATCTGAGGAATCGTTCTGCTCCCAAAAACGTCGCTCCTCTTCGTCGTTGGCAAATTCTGGCACAGCCTTAAGTTGCTTTTTCATAAACCGCTCGCTCCTTTCGATGCATATCTCTGGCCGAGATCACTCGAATCTTTTCTCCTGCTCCACGAAGGGTGAAAGTAATATGCAGATGCCGCCCATCGTCTGATCGGCCCAAAGCATGGAAGCGAGATTCCTGGCTACTGTGCCTGGAATCCTCCAATAGCAATAATGGGGTATTGAAGAAGAGCTGTTCAGCGTCCGCCATCGAAACACCGTGTTTCTCGTTCTTTCGGCAGTTTCCTTCATCCCATTCAAAGCTAGTGATCTTCGCTAAATCGACCATGTTGTGTATATTATGATAATATACGCGGGTGCGCAATTCCCGGGCTCTGGAATGCCTCCAGTGAGCGGCGGTTGCCGAACTCAGCGGAATACCCATTCCCTTTGCGCACCTGTAGGTGCTCAACAAGCCGAGGCAGTGTGGGTGGGCGTGTGCGCGTCCGGTGCACGGGTCATACCGCTTCGGTGGCCTCATCCCCAACCTGTCATCAGCGCCACTGGTCAACAGCCTGCCGTGGTAAACTCCATGAAATTGGAACAGGCTGTAGCACAATGAACTACCAATCTGAACGCCGGGAGATGAGTGCCGCCCGTGTTGGCGCCGCGGTCGACTACATCACCGAGCACCCACGCTGTATTGGCAGCCAGATCAGAACTGCGATCGGACTGGATGACAAACAGTGGGCAACAACCGCTCTCCGCTTGGCGGGTCATCCGGAAATCCGGGTTGAAACCGACGCGCGCAGCGTGAGGCGCTACACCCGGGGTCCCAAGCCAGCGCCGCTACAGGCTGTGGCGTCCGGCTGGGGGTACTGCATGGCAGGCAAACTG
>CBDVAK010000011.1:0-24835 GCA_965371945.1 uncultured Candidatus Competibacteraceae bacterium | reverse complement strand
GTCACTTAGAATACCGCCCGGGGCCACGGGCACAGCTATGCGGGGCCGCCTGTCGATCAATTCCTGATTGCCGATAGTTCGATAGTTCGGGGACTGCACGTGCGAATTTCGACAATGCATCCCGTTATCCAGAATCCAGGGTACGTTGCTCCGATGTACGATCCGAAAGATCAGTGCCTTGTCTGGGTTCAGATCGTCAGACACGCTCAAGGTTTCCACTGGTGGCACGAAAACAGTTGCTTAGACAGGCCCTGTGCCCACTCCTCACCGTTCCGTTGACCGGCTCGATGTTGACTCGCCAGCCGATACCAACTAAGACCACAAAGGTGCCCTCGCTCTACCGACGAACTACGCGCAGCGAAATGTTCGGACCCACAATCAAGCCGTCGTCCGCAGCACGAGAATTCCGGTCTGACAACCACGTGCAGCGCACACCTGTCATTCGACACCCGGCAATACAGTTTCGATCGCATCGGCGGCATTGTGAATTCCATTCTCCTCGACAATGAGCCTGCCAAGCGCCCGCGCCCTGGCTGTGATTTCGCGATCCGCAATGATGAGACGAACTGCGGCCTCCAGTCGCCTCGGTGACTTGACCCAGATCCCGGTTCCCAGTTGCTGCTGCCGCTGGGCATGCCACTGCTGGTCGAACAATCCAGGCAGTATTACCGAGGGCACACCTGCCGAAAGCGCCATCGCATTGCTGCCATGCGAACCGGAATGAACGATCCCACAGCTTCGAGGCAATAAGGGCAGCAACGGCGCGAATGGCCAGATCCCATGCCGGACAGACCCGACTTCCGCCCTCAATCCGTTGGCGATATCGTCATTGGAAGTTAGAAACAAGCCCCGCGAACCCAGCCGATCCAACACCCTGGCGACCCTGGCGAACATTCCCGGACAGGCAGACGCCGCGCTGGTCCCCATGGTCACGATCAGAGGAGGTTCGCCTGAATCCAGAAACTCGATGACCGGCTGCGGAAGCTGCCCCTGCCCCGGCCCGACCCAATCCGTAAAACCGGTCAATCTGTAGTTGGTGGGCCAGTCCGCTTGCTCTTTCGCATAATGGCGCGAGACCAGCCCCAGATTCAGATACGGCGACAATCGCCCATCCATCACGTTCCAACCTTCCGAGTCGAGACCCAGCCTCTTGCGCTGTGCTCTGAACGCCGCGCCGCTCGATACCGGATCGAGCACCCTGGAACGACTCATTCGCCACAACAGGGCATTGGCTCTCGTCCCCAGATTCGGAAACCCGGCGGGCGGCGCGTGAACGGTAGGCACCAGGGTGGGAAACAGGTCTCCGACCACCCAGGGCAGTCCGCGTCGCTCGCATGACATCGATGCGACCATGGACGATGCCGGGTGCGAGACCAGCAGATCGGCCTCGGCCAGTTGTTGGTCGACAGCCTCGAACAGCCGATCGAATTCGGGGATGGTCAATCGACCGAAATAGAGCCGCATGAGCATAAGCCCACCCAGGCGTTTGCCCCAACGCGCGACGTATGCACCGTACTGATCCAGAAGTTTCGGCCCGAAGTCGGTACCGGAATGAACACAGCGGAAAGGCTCGGCCGAGAATAAATCGTGAAACTCGCGCGGCACCACGAACACAACCTCGTGGCCACGCCTGACCAGGGCGCTGGCTATGGGGACGAACGGAAACACGTCGCCGCGATAGCCCATCGAGTAAAAAACTATCCTGGCCAGATCACCCGCCCCCCGGGTATGTGACCCCGCCCCCGCCACACGGTGCTCATGCGTCCGTCCTGACGGTCAACATCCCTCTGGCGAGAAACCAATCGATGGCGTCAGAGATCGCGGGCTCCAGTGGACTGATCTGGTACCCCAGCTCGCGTTCAGCCCTGGCGGACGAATACAGTGCTCCGGAGGCGTAGGCCCACCGAATTCCAGCACTGTTGACCATTTGCGGTCGGTCGCTGATACGCTCGCGCAGATCACCGGCATAACCGGCCACCGCACCCAGCAACCGTGGCAACCTGTGGCGGGGTGGCTTGACGCCCGCCAGTTTCGAGATGCAGTAAATGACATCCCGATAGCTCTTGTTGTGCCCCCCCAGTATGTAGCGCTGTCCGCGTTTCCCGGAACTGGCGGCAGCGATCATGCCCCTGCACACATCCCGAACGTCAGCAAAGTTCTGAATACCAGTGGTGAAGCCGGGCAGACGGCGGTTGATCACATCCAGTATCAACTGACCCGAGCTTGGACGGGCATCGAGCGGACCAAACATAACAGCGGGATTGACGATCACCGCATCCAGCCCGGCCTCGACCGCATCCAGCACGGTGGCTTCCGCAGCTTTCTTGGTCAATACGTAGCCATTGGCCAGACCATAGCGATCGAGATTCCAGGGCTGTGCCTCATCCACCGGCCGCCCGTCTTCGGAAACCGCACAAGTCATGATACTGGAGCAATGGACCAGGCGACCTGCACCGCTGCCCCGCACAGCCGCAACGACGTTACGAGTACCATCGACATTGCCGGCTCGCAAGCGATCATTGACACTCCCCGCCAACACCAGACTGGCGGCACAGTGGTACACCACATCACGACCCAGGAACGCTTGGTGCAGTGCTTGGCGATCACCGAGGTCCGCCCGCACCCAATGCAGTGACTTCCCATCCAGGTGCGCCGGTGGCCGTGCAGACCGGTAGGTACAGCTCACCTCATTGCCGGCATCGGCAAGTATGACCGCGAGATTGCCGCCCAGGAATCCGCTTGCTCCCGTAATTGCTACCCGCATCCAGACCTCGACGCCACCGTGCCGTTGCAAGACAATACCATCAGGTTTGGCTGAACTGAATCATTGGGAGCTAGTGATGGCGGCACGCCGGCAATGACCCGGATCGACTTCTACATTATTCCGGATTCCGGTCCAGGCCCGGAGCTGGTGGCCTGTCGCCTGAGCGAGAAGATTCTGGGGTTGGGGCACAAGGTCTACCTGCATGTCGAGGACTCCGACCAGGCCGGCAGACTCGACCGACTGCTGTGGACCTTTCGTGACGGCAGTTTCGTACCGCATGAGATCTACTCGGGCACCACCGTGGATCCGGCGCCGGTAGTGATTGGCCATCACCAGGACCCTGTGGTGGAACCGGAGGTTCTCGTCAACCTGACCCACGAAATTCCGGAATTCTTCAGCCGCTTCGAGCGGGTCGCCGAACTGGTCGGCCCGGACCAGGAGGCGCGAGCGCTGTCACGCGAGCGTTTTCGCTTCTACCGGGAGCGCGGCTACCCGCTGCACACCCACCAACTATAGATCACGCCGGCTGCGACACGCCCCGCCCGGGCTGGGCTATACTGCCGCGCTGATTCGCAGCCGCAGCCAACACCTCTTCGGACCGATTTGACAGCATGGACAAAACTTACGAACCCGGCGCCATCGAACAAAAGTGGTACCAGATCTGGGAGACATCCGGGTTCTTTCAACCCGGTGGCGACGGCGAACCCTATTGCATCATGATTCCGCCCCCCAACATCACCGGCACATTGCATATGGGGCACGCATTCCAGTACACGATCATGGATGCGATGATTCGCTATCAGCGCATGCGGGGACGGAAGGCGCTGTGGCAACCGGGTACCGACCACGCCGGAATCGCCACCCAGATGGTGGTCGAAAGACAGCTCAACGCCGAGGGCAAGACACGCCACGACCTGAGCCGGGACGACTTTGTCCACCGGGTCTGGGAGTGGCGGGAACAGTCGGGCGGGAACATTACCCGACAATTGCGACGGATGGGCGCTTCGGTGGACTGGTCCCGGGAACGCTTCACCATGGACGAGGGGCTGTCGCGCGCGGTGCGCGAGGTCTTTGTCCGTCTTTACCGTGACAACCTGATATATCGAGGCAAGCGCCTGGTCAACTGGGACCCGGTACTGCATACCGCGGTTTCTGACCTGGAGGTGGTGTCGGAAGAGGAACAGGGCCATATCTGGCACCTGCGCTATCCGCTGGTGTCAGGCGACGGCGCGCTGGTGGTCGCCACCACGCGCCCTGAAACCATGCTCGGCGACAGCGCGGTTGCGGTCCATCCGCAAGATGAGCGCTACCGCACCTTGCTGGGACAATCGGTCGAGCTACCGCTCACCGGTCGCACCATTCCGATCATCGCTGACGAGTATGTGGACCCTGAGTTTGGCACCGGTTGCGTGAAAATCACGCCCGCGCACGATTTCAACGATTATGCCGTCGGGCAACGGCATGATCTGGAGCAGATCAATATCTTCACATTCGAAGCCCGCATCAACGACAACGCACCCGAGCGCTATCGCGGCATGGATCGCTACGAGGCACGCGAACAGATTGTCGCGGACCTCGAGGTTGCCGGCTTGCTCTCGAGTGTCGAAAAGCACCGTATGGTGGTGCCACGCGGTGACCGCTCGGGTGCAGTGATCGAGCCTTATCTCACCGATCAATGGTTCGTGCGGGCGGCACCGCTGGCGGGTCCCGCGATCGAGGCTGTGCAATCCGGACGAATCCGGTTTATTCCAGGCAACTGGGACAAGACCTACTACGAATGGATGACCAACATCGAGGACTGGTGCATCAGCCGGCAGATCTGGTGGGGTCATCGTATTCCGGCCTGGTATGACGACCAGGGCAATGTCTACGTCGGCCACAGTGAAGAGGAAATCCGCGAAGCTCACGGCTTTGGCCCCGACATTGCGCTGCGCCAGGACGAGGATGTACTCGACACCTGGTTTTCCTCGGCTTTCTGGCCGTTCGCGACGCTGGGCTGGCCGGACGACACCGCGGCGCTGAAGGACTTCTACCCCACCAATGTGCTGGTCACCGGTTTCGATATCATCTTTTTCTGGGTGGCCCGCATGGTGATGATGGGCCTCTACATCATGGATGAAGTGCCCTTTCACGAGGTCTACATCCACGGCCTGGTCCGCGACCAGGACGGCAACAAGATGTCGAAGTCGAAGGGCAACGTGCTCGACCCGATCGATCTGATCGATGGCATCGACCTGGAAGCTCTGGTTGCAAAGCGCACCACCGGATTGATGCAGCCGCAACTGGCGCCACGAATCGAGCAGGCCACCCGCAAGCATTTTCCCAACGGAATCAAGGGCTACGGCACCGATGCGCTGCGTTTCACATTCGCCGCACTGGCCACCACCGGCCGCGATGTGATCTTCGACCTGGGCCGTATCGAGGGCTATCGAAACTTCTGCAACAAGATCTGGAACGCTGCCCGCTATGTGCTGATGAATACCGAAGGCGAGGACACCGGTGTCGACGCGGGCGCCGAGATCGAGCTGACCGTGGCGGACCGCTGGATCGTGTCGCGGTTGCAGATTGCCGAGCAGGAGGTCGGGGAGGCCATGCAGGCTTTCCGGCTCGATCAGGCCGCGCAGACCATCTACGAATTCGTCTGGAACGAATATTGTGACTGGTATCTGGAACTGGCCAAGACGGTGCTGACCAGCGCCGACAGCCCACCCGCCCGGCTCCGGGGCACACGCCGTACCCTGGTCAGGGTACTCGACGCCTTGTTGCGGCTCAGCCACCCGCTGATGCCGTTTATCACCGAAGAAGTCTGGCAGCGGGTGGCACCGCTCAGTGGTAATATCGGGGCAAGCATCGCTTTGAGCCGCTACCCAACCGCGGATCCCGGCAAGATTGATCCCACAGCGATCGCCGAACTGGACTGGGTACGGGAGTTCATACTGGGGGTACGCCGTATCCGCGCGCAGATGGACATCTCCCCGGGCAAGGCGCTTCCGGTACTGCTGCAGGATGGCGACGCCGCGGACCAGGACCGGTTCGACCGCAACGAACCCTATTTACGCAGCTTGGCCAGACTGGCCTCCGTCACCTGGTTGAAACCGGAGGACAAGGCCCCGGACTCCGCCACTGCGATGGTCGGTGAACTGCGGATACTGATTCCCCTGGCCGGGTTGATCGACAAGGATGCCGAAACCAAAAGACTGGAAAAAGCCATCGGCAAGGCGGACGCCGATCTGCGTAAGGGTGAGGCCAAACTTTCCAACAGCGGCTTCGTCGAGCGTGCACCCACGCAGATCGTGGAACGGGAGCGGGAGCGGGTGGCCGAGTTGCGGACCCTGATCTCCGGGCTACAGCAACAGCTCGAGCAGATCCGGCAGCTCTAGGAGGCTGTCCGAGAACAGACTGATCTACTGCGGACAAGCCTGATTGGCCATATTTTCCGATCCTGTTCGTTAAATAGCACTACTATTCGCCTCAAATGATCGAAAAATCTGACTCAATCGGACTCGCCCTCGCTACGATCGCTGTCCTCGGACAGCCTCCTAGTGAGGATGATCGGCATGTCGCGAACACCGATATGCCGCTCTATGGCAAGATTCCCCATGAAATAATTCCTGACGCAATCGTCGCGTCAGCTCATGAAACATCCGGGCTGGAAGCAACAACCCGGGCCACAAAGGTGACCACTTGAACGATACCCAGATCAGTAAGAGATCCTCCAATCCATTGTCTCGCCTGCTGCGGTTGTTCAGCCCGCGCACCCTGCGTGAAAAGGGCATGCTGTGGACGGCGGCAGTGCTCCTGTCCACTGCCGCTGTCGCGGTGGTCATACTGGGTATGATCTGGAGCAGCGAACCGGAGGGCTTCGATGTTCGCGGTTCCGCCGAGGAAATGGCACTGGCCAATGGTCAGCTGCTGGTCCCCGGTTACGTCACCACAGCGACTATCATTCGTGTCGCCAGCACTCTGCTCGACAAACCGGGCGGCTATCTGAGCAACGATGTGATGCCACCAGGCGTCTACCTGGACAACATGCCGAGTTGGGAATACGGCGTGCTGACGCAGGTTCGGGACATCGTCCGGGTTACTAGAAATGATTTCAGCCGGTCGCAGACCCAGTCCACCGAGGACAAGGATCTGATGAAAGCGGAACCGCAGTTCAGTTTCCCCAACGATTCCTGGATACTGCCGTCGACCGAATCCGAATATCGAAAGGGTATCAAGGCCCTGCAGAGTTATTTGTCACGCTTGGCGGACCCTGATAAGTCCAACGCGCAGTTCTATACCCGCGCTGACAATCTGCGTGACTGGCTGGCAGTGATCGGAAAACGTCTCGGCAGCCTGTCGCAAAGACTTTCAGCCAGCGTCGGACAGCCTCGCATCAATACCAACCTGGCCGGCGACCCCAGCGCACAGGGGTCCACGGCACAGCCGGACGAAGTGCTGGTCAAAACGCCCTGGTCCCTGATCGACAACGTCTTCTATGAGACGCGTGGATCAGCCTGGGCGCTGATCCAGTTCCTGGAGGCCATCGAGATTGATTTTCAGGGGGTACTCAAGAACAAAAATGCACGAGTGTCGTTGAGGCAGATTATCCGCGAGTTGCGAGGAACACAGGATACGCTGTGGAGCCCGATGATACTCAACGGTACCGGTTTCGGGCTGTTCGCCAATCACTCACTGGTGATGGCATCGTATATATCGCGCGCCAATGCGGCCCTGATCGACCTCAGGAGCCTGCTCACGCAAGGCTGAACCCGACCCTGCCGCCCGAGCCCTCTGCGTGCCCCGACAACCCATCGGGATCAGTCGGGTAATGCCAGTTGTACGACCGCATAGACTGCCACCAGGAACATCAGTGTCAACACCACACCTACCGCGATGAACACACCCGCGTTGCCGCGGGTGAAATCGCGTTCCCGATTAGCGCCACTCTGCACGCCAAGGAACGCCATCAAGACGCTGCGCACCACGTCGAAAAGGCTGGGTTTGTCATCCTGAGACACGATCTCGACTCCAAGGATCGATGGTGACGCTATTGTATACCCGTCGCGCATGCAGGTAGCAAAGCCCGGCGGCTGACGACAGGATCAGCGTCTGGTGAGCCGATGATCCCGGATTCGCGTGACCTTCTTGTTGGCAACCGGAAGCTCAGGGCTGCTTTCGAGCATGCGCTGCTCAAAAACCCCGGCCGGCAATGGTTCACTGAGGAAATAACCCTGCATGAGGTCGCATTGGAGGTCTTGCAGAAACAGATACTGATCGGCAGTTTCCACACCCTCGGCAACCGTGACCAGGCGCAGGCTGCGGGCGAGCGCGACGATACCGCCGATGATGGCCGCGTCATCAGGATCGCTGTCGCTGTCACGCACGAACGAGCGATCGATTTTGAGCATGTCAACCGGAAACCGCTTGAGAGAACTGAGCGACGAATAGCCGGTTCCGAAGTCATCAATCGACAACTGTACGCCCAGTTCCTTGAGCTGACGCAACACCACGACGCCGTCCTCGGCCCGGTTCATGATGGTGCTTTCGGTAATCTCCAGTTCCAAACGTTCTGCCGGGACGCCAGCCTCATCCAGAATCCCGCCTACCACGGCCGCAAGTTCCGCCTCTCCGAGCTGGCGGCTGGACAGATTGACCGCCATCTTCAGCGATTCATAGCCTTTGTCAATCCAGCTGCGCAACTGCAGGCAGGCGTTGCGTAGCACCCATTCTCCCAGCGGCACGATAAGGCCAGTCTCCTCGGCGATGCCGATAAATTCCGAAGGCGGCAGCAAGCCACGCACCGGATGCTGCCAGCGAACCAATGCCTCCGCGCCAACGATCCGACCACTATGCAGGTCAGCCTGCGGCTGGTAATGAAGCACCAGTTCATCGCGTTCCAGGGCGCGGCGAAGTTCAGACTCCATCAACAGTCGCTGCGACATCGCCGCTTCCATACCCTGTTCGTAGAACTGATGGCGCGCCCCGGTTTCCTTGGCCCGGAACATAGCCGTGTCGGCGCGCTTCATCAACGTGCCGATATCATCGCCATGATCCGGGTAGACCGATATGCCGATACTGGTTGTGACATACATTTCCTGACCCATGAACACGAATGGCGCGGACAGCACGGTGGTGATCTTGTCAGCAATCGATCCCACCACATCCAGGGTCTTGACACCGTCCAGTATGACGATGAATTCGTCCCCACCCAGGCGCGCGACCAGATCGCAGGATCTCACCCCACCCTTGATGCGGTCCGCTACCGCTTTGAGCAATAAATCACCCACATCGTGCCCCAACGTGTCGTTGACCAGCTTGAAACGATCGAGATCAAGGAACAACACCGACAGCCGCTCGCCTTGTGGTCGGCTGCGCGCGATCATTTCGCCGAGTCGCTCGGTGCACATGGCCCGATTGGGAAGTCCGGTCAACGGGTCATGGTAGGCCAGGTGATGAACGTGTTTTTCCGCGCGCGCAGCCTCCAGTAAACGTCCGACACGCTGCCGCAGCACACCGAAATGCACCGGTTTGGGGATGTAATCCGTGGCGCCGGCACCGAATGCCCTCTCGATCGAATCATCGTCGTCCAGCCCTGTGACGATCAGAATCGGAACCTGGTTGCCACCGGGCAGACTTCTGATTCGCCTACAGGCGGCGAAGCCGTCCAGTTTGGGCATCAGGGCATCCATGAGTACCAGGTCGGGCAGATGACGTTCGCAGATCGACACTGCCATCTCACCATTGGAGGCCTCCTGAATCCGGTAGCCATCCTGTTCGAGTATGTTGTGCAGGGCCACCCGCATCGAGCGGTCGTCGTCGACCACCAGCACGCGGGCATCGGTGCCGTCACCGCTCGTGGTACCACCGGCTGCTGTCGGCAACTCGTCGGCCAGCCCATCTTTGACCTGATCGTATTCCCGCTTCAACGAGACCAGTATCGAATCGGCCCCTGACACTACCCCCGAACGCCCGATGTCCTCCAGCTGTTTACAGATATCCGCAAGGCGCTCGGCACCCAGGTTGCGACTGCTACCCTTGATGCTGTGCGCAATAGCATGCAACCGGTCGGCATCCCCCTCTCCCACCGCGGCCTCGATCGCCTGGATATGTCCGGGTGTGTCTTCCAGATAGAACCCCACCATCTTGGCATAGGCCGAACCCAGCGTTTCACGCAACTCGGCGAGTACGCCGGGATCAAGTGATCCCTGCCCAGCCGGCGCATCGGTCTGTACGACATCGATGTCCCGCGGTTGCCCGTCGACGCCAGATCCCGCCAGCCACGATACCAATCGCTCGCGCAGGGTGGCGATTCTGAGCGGCTTGGCAAGATAGTCATCCATTCCAGATGCCAGACAACGCTCGCTGTCTCCCTTCTGGGCATTGGCCGTCATCGCCACGATCGGAACCCGCGAACGACCGCCTTCCAGCTTGCGAATCTGCCGGGTCGCGTCGAAACCGTCCATTTGCGGCATCTGGCAATCCATCAGCACCAGATCCCAATGTTGCCGGGACACCGCCTCTACGGCCTCGACACCGTCCCCCACAATTTCCACCTGGCAGCCGAGGCGTTCCAGCATCCCCAACGCAACCTGCTGGTTGGCCCGATTGTCCTCGACCACCAGGATGCGACTGCCGGGGAAGTACAGACGTGGCTGTTGCTCGTTGTGGTCAGGATCCGGTCCCGCGGAACCATGACGACGCATCACCGACTCGATACATTGCTGGAGCGCCCCCTTTCGTATTGGCTTCGACAAAGAACCGGCAACTCCCGCGTGGGGCTCTTCGGCCCGGACGCTGCCCCATTGATTGGTCATCAATACGAGACCACCATCGGTGGCCGCAAACTTTCTGATCATGATGTCGCTGGCCATCCCGGGCAACGCCTCGTCAACCAGCATGATGTCGAACGGCCGTCCACGCGTGGCTGCCGCTTCCGCCATGGCCAGCCCCTCCGTCGGTTCCAGCGCACTGCTGAAAGAACATGACCACGAGGCAAAGGTCTGACGGAGGAATGCCACACTGGCCGGACTGTCATCGACTGCCAGCACTCTGAGCCCGACCAGATCGTCCTGCCCCGGAGTGGGTGAAGACAGCAGGTCTGCCGATTTCTTCAGCGGCACCACGAAACTGAAACAACTGCCTTTGCCCGCCTCGCTTTCCAGACTCATGTCACCGCCCATCAACGTCACCAACTGCTTGCAGATGGCAAGCCCGAGACCGGTGCCACCAAAGCGACGGGTGGTGGAACCATCGGCCTGAGAAAACGGTTCGAATACCCTCGCCAGCGCTTCTTCGGCGATACCGATCCCGGTGTCGCGGACCTGAAAGCGCAACGACAACAGCTCCTGCGTCCCTTGCACCCGGCACACACTGACTTCGACCTCGCCTTGGTCGGTGAACTTGATGGCGTTGCCAATGAGATTGATCAGCACCTGACGAATACGACCGGAATCCCCAACCAGCTCATGGGGAACATCCTCTGTCATCACATAGGCCAGATCCACGTCTTTACGCTGTGCCTGACCAGCCAACAGGCCAACGATCTCGTCCAGCATGTTCTGGAGATCAAAGTCGGTGGTTTCGATCTCCAGGCGACCTGCATCGTTCTTGGAAAAATCCAGAATATCGTCAATCAGACTGAGCAAAGCCTCTCCGGAACCACAGGCGACTCCCACGTACTCACGCTGCCTCGGGGTCAGCCCCGTCCCTTGCAACAGCTCCAGCATCCCCAGCACACCGTTGAGCGGGGTGCGCAACTCGTGGCTGACATTGGCCGCAAATTCACCTTTGCTTCTAGCCGATTCCATGGCCAGATCGCGGGCGCCGCGCAGTTCCTGCTCCCTGGCCTCCAGTACCTCCATCATGGTGTTGAAGGCGACCTCCATATGCACAATGTCGCGAGGGCCGCGCACCTCGGCGCGCAAATTGGTTTCCCCCTCTTCGGCCCGCTGCATGGTGTTGGCGAGATTTCGTAGCGGAGTGGTGACCCTTCTGGTAATAGCCAGCAACACGGCAAGAATCAATACCGCCAAAGAAACCGATACCACCAGGTTGACTCGCAGCACATCGCGGGACATGTTGGCCAGGGTCTCCTTACCCATGACCACGCGTACGAAGCCCAGCAAATCCGGCAACGCCGGTTCGGCCGCAAACGGGGAATCCCTGGCATCGTCGTCCGCCCCCGCGTAGACAGGGGCAACGAAGTACCAGGAGGTATCGGATTCGGACTCCATCCGGGTGGAATCAGGCCACAGCCCGACCACACCCGATGGCAGGGTTGGCTGGCCCTGCTCGAAAAGCAACTCGTGGTCCACGGTGAACACCGCGACACCCAGCACGTCAGGAAAGCCCAGGGTGGCCGCCATCGACTCCCTGGAATTCTCCGGACTCCGGTACAACAAGGCCAGTCCGCTCTGGCGCGCCAGACTCTCGGTGACCTGCAGCCCGGTGTCAACGATTCCACTTTGCATGGTACGGCTGGAGAGGTTCGCTATCACCAGGGAGGATGCCAGCGCCAGCAGCGCGATCCCCACCGAAAAAGCCAGCGCCAGTTGCTGCCTGAAGCTGGTACGAGCCAGCAGATCTCTTACCCAACCCACCGGAGTCCCCTATGAGGTGATCTATACTCTGAGTCAAATTCGCTGTCCGCCAAACGGGGGGGCATGGTCATCATCCGTCAGCGCTGCGGATAGACCAGGCCGAACTCGCGCAGTTGCCTGCTGCTGAATCCAAGGCCCAGATGTTCAGCCGTACGCCTGTTGGCCGCCACCTTGAGGTCGTGCAGCGGCTCGATTTTCGGTATGCCGGCCCCGGCCTGGCGTGCCATCGCACCCAGACTCTCTCCCATCGCCGCATAGTCCGGATACATTGTGAACAGCGCTCCCCGCTTGGCATGAACCTGACTGCTGGAAAAGAGCACGATATCCCGTTTCCAGGATTCCTCGAGTATCAAAGGCAGAATGCTGCGGTCATCGACCGTCGCCTTGTCCTGCAGCAGCCAGATGGCATCGCGTGCCTCACCCTGTGCCGCAGCCAGAATCTGTTCGTAGCGGCCGGCGGCTTCGCGCAGATCCGAAACCGGCAAGGCCTGAAGCTCCAAACCGAATTCCGCGGCCGCCTGTTGTGCCCGATCGACCAGCCATTGGCTGTTTTCCGGGTTGTAGACTACCGATACCCTGGTCACCGTGGGCGCCAGTTCCCGCAGCTTGGCGAGCAGGCTGCGGGGAGCCGGTGCCAGGGAAATGCCCCACAGCCCGGCAGTCTCCGGCCCAGGCTGCACCCGTACCGCGCCCACCACCTTGGCTACCTCGGCGGGAAGCTCTCGAACGGCATTCAGACCCCGCCTGCCCAGAGCAAGCACCACATCGTCCGCACGCATATCCAACCACGCCTCCACTGCCGCGCTCTCCTCACCCTCACCCAGCACGCGCACGCGGGCATCTCCCCCCAGCTCCCGCTCGATACCGCCCACGATGGTGTCGAAAATAACCTGGTAGCGTGGCCTGATCTCCGGATAGATCACTGCAATCCCCGCTGCGATGCCGCTGGCCTGGGGTAGCAGCACGGCCAGGCAGACCAGCAACGATACGGCACTGCGGCAGCGGCGCCCTATGAGACCCTGCAGAGGCTCGCAAGCCACGCTCGGCAGCGTCCTAGAACCGATAGCGCAGTTCGGCGTAGAAGTTGCGCCCGGCCAGCGGCAGATCATCCGGGATAAATCCGGGCGCCGGTGACGGTTCACGCGCATCCGCGTCGAACAGGTTGCGAACAGAAAAGGCAAGTCCCAGGCCAGACTTGCCCGGATCACGCCGCAGCGTCAGATCCACGGTCACGTAGTCATCAATCTCCTTGCTGCGAGGATCATCCGGCGCACGCTTGCGATCGAACACGCCATTCAGCTTGCCGTTCAACAACCAATCCGGGGTAATCCACCAGTCAGCCCGCAGATAGGCCAGATAGCGGGGCGCCAGCCCCGGATCATCGCCATCTTCGTTCTCGGCGTTCTGAAAGGCGAAGTTACCGCGCAGCGAAATGTCGCGAGCCAGATCCCACTGAAAACTCAGCTCAGCGCCGTAGCCCGTCTGGCTGCCGGAATTGGCGGCCACTTCGATACCCTGTTGCAAAGGGTCCGGTACGAAACGGATGAGGTCCTGCCAGTCGTAGTAGAACAGGCTCAGCCCGGTACGCAGATCGCCGCGTGGCTGATAGTCGAAATCCAACTCAGCCCAGTCGATTGTCTCCGGGTCCAGATCCGGGTTGCCGAGACTGACCGGATTGTTGATCAGATTGAGCTCTGAAAACGAGGGTGGGCGAAATGCCCGACCGTAGAGCAGCTTGCTGGTGAGGTTGTAGGTAGTCTGCCAAACCAGGGCGAGGCGCGGGTTGACGGTATCACCGAAGTCAGAATAGCCGTCATAGCGCAGTCCCGCGGTCAGTTCCCAGTCAGGGGCAAAATTCCACTGATCCTGCACAAAGCCATAGAGATCACGGCGATCACCTTCCTTGAGGAACGGAGCAGAATCACTGTGGTCTGTGACTGGTGCGGGCAAACCCAGCGGCGGAGTCTGGACGAAATTCCTGTGATCTTTGACGTCGTAGAGATCCTGGTAGATATAGCCGCCACCAAAGCGCAGACGGTGTGCTTTGATGCCAGTGTAGAATGCAGACAGATCAAGCCTCGCGTTGCGTTCACTGGTACCGGGCTTGCCAACGACGCCTGTGGGGAAAGCACCCCCGAACGGCGTGTAGTCCACACCCGGTGGCGCCACCCAGACCTTGCTGTCGGTCACATAGTTGGCGTAGCTAAGCCGTCCCGAAACTTCCCAGTCCTCGGCAAACTCAGGATTTTCGTAGCTTAGATCACCGGTGTACTCGTCGACCCTGGCGCTGCCAAACGGATCCAGCGACTGGCCGACACCGGCGCCGGTGCCGCCGGTACCTCCCTTGTAGCCGAGTCGCAGCTTCCAGAGATCGCGTTGCAGTTCCAAACGCCCATGCACAGAATCCAGATCGAGATTGACGTCCCCGGGCGCGAGTGAGGCCCGGGTGCCGAAAAACCGGTCAGCACCGGTCTGGGCGTCAGCATCGATACGACCGTCCTGGCCATCGGTCTGGAAATAGTCCAGATAGAAGCCGGCCTTGAACCCCGCCACCTCGGCGCTGTGCAACAGCCAGGCCTCGCCACTACGGTAGGAGCCGACCCGTGCACCAATTTCGGTACCATCGATATCATCGGGACTCTTGGTGACTACGTTGATGACACCGGCAAAGGCATCCGCGCCGTAGAGCGCCGAACCGGGACCACGTATCACCTCGATGCGCTGGATGTTTTCCACTGGCATGCGACCCCAGGCCTTGCCGCGGTTGCCGGCTTCCAGCCGGGTCGCGGGCACACCGTTGATCAGCATCAGCACCTGCGCGTTGTCCTGGGTGTGGATACCACGGATGATGTAGATGGGGTTGTAGCCACCCGGATCCGCAGAAACATGCAGCCCTGGTACGGTCTCCAGCGCTTCGCTGAGACTGGTGGCACCGATCGCCTTGATATCCGCCGGGGTGATGACGGTGGCGCTGGACGGCGCCCGCGACACCTGCTGGCGGGTGCCGGTGGCGATGGTGACGAACTCCTCGTCACCAAAGCCGCCGATCAGATCCTCGTCCAGTTCCTGGGCCAGGCTCGATTGCGCCAGCAAAACCAGCGCCAGACCAAGCAGCGGCGAGGCCCGGCTTATTCTGTTTCCGAAAGAGAAACCGGTGCCGCGGGAACCGCACCCGGCGGTCATCGAACGGAAGGTGGGCATTCTAGTCCTCGCTCCAGGTTCTTCTCGAACACCCCTCATATGCAATTCGCGTGCAACGCAACGGAAAGAAAGCACCTTCCGGTTTTTCCTGGGCTTCCAGATAGCAGGGGATCATGCCGGCTACGAAGCCCAGCAAGCCGGCGAGCTGGAATTGTCGGGGAGTCACCCCGATATCGGCCATGACGGCAGCCACCAGGCCCGCATAGTTGAGTTTCAGCCGATAACGAAGCTTGAGCAGGCATCGCTCAGCCGCGAGCGCCAGTTGCAGGTGGCGACCCTGCGCTGTGCTCAGTGCTTCGATACGCGCGAGTAGATGAACTACCCGTTCATCGGTGCCGGTCAAAGGCCGCCCGAAGCCCGGCAGCACCCGATGCTCGCGCAGTTCCTTCCTCAGCAACCGCTCGAGGTCCTCCCCCTGTTCGATTTGCTCGGCAAGCCTGAGGTTGAGCAAATGGGCACGCAGGGTTGGCCCGCCACCATAGATTTCAGCTTCCGATACTGCCAGCGCAGCGCCCAGGGCGAGACTGCCGGTACTGCGGGCAGTACCACTCAAAGCCATTACGCGGTTGTTCCACAAGCGCGGGTCCGGGAAGCTCGAATAGATGAACAAAGCGTTGAAAAGCCGAACCTGCTCGCGGGTGAAGCGACGCCCGGACACAGAAAACGTGAACAACTCCACCCAGTCGATGGCACCTAGCTCAGAGTGCAGATCAGCACCACGAAACACCACGCGCTGACCGGGGAACCATTTCCCCATACGCGTCAACAGATAGTCTTCGGCCTCGATCAATGAATCGTGACTGGCCATGCGCTATTCCGGTTTGCTGTCGGCAGTCTGCGGGTCGGCGTCTGCGGCCAGGTGCAATCCTTCGCCAAAGAACGGATAGCGACGCCAGCCGTATCCTTTCTGCTCCAGTGCGTGGGCCGCGGCACCGGGTAGCCTCAGCAGCAGGTACAGCATTTCGCCCTGGTCGGGTGCGAAACCCAAATGGTGCAAGGTGCAGGCCGCCACCGCGCTCATCGCCAGGGGTCGTGACGCCGCCTCTTCGAGTACCCTGCGATGGGTCCGCAGCCAGTCCAGCGGACCCGTCTGCGCCACATCTGCCAGGTGGTTCAGCGCTTGTATGACGGGCCTCGCGCAACTGGAGCCGTAGGGATCGAAGCCGGGTATATGCTCAAGGTCAGGCCAGACATCAGCATCGCCCGCGACGGGCGGTTCGACAATACGCTCACGCCATTGCTCCACCGAGGTGCCGATTTCCGACCACCATTGCAGGGCTACGTACACCTCGCGCGCGCCACCCAGATTTCCGGCCCCTGGCGCCAATGCCGCCATCAGACAGGCCGCGGCCCCGGAACCACCGACACCACCGCACATGGCGGCACGGACGCTGGGATCGCGGGGGCCGGGATTGGCCAACGCCACGGCAAGCCCTTCCAGCAAACGCGTCTGCTGCTGACTCGGTGGCTCGAGACGGAACAGCAGGTAGAGGTATTCGATCCAGCCGATCTTGCCCAGCAGATCGCCGTAGACGTCGTAACCTGCGCAGTAGCATGCGCGAGCCGAGAAGGGGTTGTCGGGTTCCGGTTCCTCTTCCCAGATCCGCGAATGAATTACTTCTTGCCTGGCCGACATGATGTTGCCCCCAATACCTTCATGCGCGTGGCCATGGGCGGGATCTCGTCAGGATCGACGTGGATATCCAGCAGCGTCGGACCGTTACGGCAGCAGATCGCCCGGACGTCCAACTCCATGAGATCGCGCGACGCTTCGATGGTGTATGCTTCCGCGCCCATGGCCCGCGCCATGGCAGCGAAATCCACTGGCGGCAGGGCGGTTCCGACCGGCTCGGCGCCGGCCAGCCGCTGGCCGTGCTTGACCATACCCAGCGCACCGTCGTTGAGTACCACGAATATGACCGTGAGACCCTCGGCAACCGCCACGGTGATCTCCTGACCGTTCATCAGCAAACTGCCGTCACCGGTGATGCAGACCACCGGCCCCCGGCGACAGGCCAGCGAAGTACCGATCGAGGCCCCGATCGCCCAACCCATCGACGAAAACTCCAGACAACTGCGAAACAGCCCACCCTGAACCCCGCGTTTGCCACCCATGCGTCTGTCGAAAGGGTGCAGATAGTGGATCGCCCAGGCCACACTGTTGCCAGTGTCGGCCAGATAGCGGGTGTTGGGTGGGAACTTGCGAATCAGGTCGCGCATCAGCCGTTGCGGTTTGGCCGGGCTGGAATCTTCGTAGTGCTTGTCTTCCTCGTCGAGGCGAAAAAGTCGACCGGGCTCCTTGCAGGAGCCGCCGCGCATCGGTGATTCGGGCCGCCTGCGCTCCAGTTGGAGAGCCTGCTGCTCCGGCAGGGCTTCTTGAACGTGGTCGCGGACACACTCGAAGATAGTCACCAACCGTCCACGCACATGCAACCTGGCCATCGGCGAACGGGTCAGATGGTTCTCGGATTCCTCGACATGGATCAGATGATCGTTGAGCAGCGTCTCGCTATTCCAACCGTCGCTGGCCCACTCACTCAGACCGGTACCTACGGCTACCACGGTATCCACTACCGGGTCAGTCAATGCTTCGTCGGCGGTGACATGGCCGGCAAACCCGACCACACCTCGAAACAGCGGGTGGTACGGGCTCACCATGCCTTTGCCCTGGGGCGTGGTGACGATCACCGCGGGCAGCAACATGGCGACTTCGAGTATGGCGCCGATGGCCTCGTTACATTCACCCCCGATCACGAAGACCACCTTGCGCGATGATTCGAGCCGCTCACACAAAGCGCCAACGGCATCGTGATCCAGCAACGAGGGCCGGTTCAGGTGCGTGGACAGGTCATAGGAGGGCTCGGCAACCGGCGAAGGGCTGCGCAGCACGTCCAGGGGTACGCTGAGATGGGTTGGGCCGGCAGGGCTTTGGAAGGCGGTGAGAATCGCACTGCAGAGCTTGCGTTCAAACTGTTCGACGTGGGAGACGAGGGTGTTGTAGCGGGTGCAGTACTGAAACATCCCCACGGTATTGATGCCCGTACAGGACGACTCCTGAAACGCACCGCGGCCAAAATTGGTCAACGACGTCTGCGCGGTGATGACCAGCATGGGAATGTGATTCTCGTATGCGGAGGCCACCCCGGTAATCAGGTTGGTCGAACCGGGTCCGGTGGTTGCGCAACACACCCCCAACTTGCTGGTCTGGCGTGCATAACCGTCGGCCATGAAAGCAGCGCCGGTTTCATGGCGCGCCACCAGCGCACGGGGTCCACCGAGCCGTTCGCTGCGTGCCAGGGCATTGTAGAGCGGCTCGATGGCGCCACCGGGAATCCCGAACACATACTCGATGCCGAGTTGCTTCAGATACCGAACCAGCAGATCTCCGGTTTCGAATACTTCCGTGCGCGGTGCGCAGCCAGGTAGCTGCAATACCCGTCTCGAATCCACCCTGCCCCCTTGTTGTGCAACTCTGCTGACCTGACGACGACTGGCCGACGAGTTCTGTCCCGGCACCTGGCCAGGATTCCGCCGCAGCGGCCAAAGCACGATCCGAGCCGCAACACGCAACTCTGACACTCGACGAAAAGCGCGTACCGCTATCGAAGACCGGACGCGGAACCGTTTCTACTCAGTGGATTATCAAGAAATATTTGCGGGTAGGGCGATGGGAAAAAACTGATAGCGGATGTCAGCGGATTCGGAGATCAAGCGCTGGCGTGCTCCCGTGTGGTACTGAAAACGATCTCCGACCAGCGCTCCATGGTCAACTGGAGGTTGACCCGGGTCGGGGCGATATAGACCAGTTCCCGGTGGTGATCCAGGGCCAGGTGGCTTTGGTTCTTGCGCTGAAACTCCTCCAATCGCCTGGTGTCATTGCAACTGACCCAACGCGCCGTGGCGACGTTCACACCCTCAAATACGCAATCGACTCCATATTCCGCCTGCAGGCGATGGGCGGCGACTTCGAACTGCAATATCCCCATGGCGCCGAGGATCAGGTCATTGCTGACCAGCGGCCTGAATAGCTGCGTCGCACCTTCCTCGCAAAGCTGATCGAGGCCCTTGTTGAGCGCTTTCATCCGCAACGGATCCTTGAGTACCGCGCGGCGGAACAGTTCCGGAGCAAAATTCGGTATGCCGGTGAACTGCAGCATCTCCCCCTGGGTAAACGCATCACCAATACGCATCAATCCATGATTGTGCAAACCGATGATGTCTCCGGGCCAGGCCTCGCTGACACGTTCCCGGTCCGCGGCCATGAAGGTCAGCGCATCGGCAATTTTCAGATCGCGACCCAGACGCACGTGTCTCAGTTTGGCGCCGGGTTCGAAGTGACCCGAGCAAACGCGCACGAATGCAATCCTGTCGTGATGGGCCGGGTCCATGTTCGCCTGAATCTTGAACACGAAACCGGAGAACTTCTGCTCGTCCGGGTCCACCTGGCGTTGCACCGTGGTCGCGGGCCTGGGCGGTGGCGCATACTCGATGAAATCATCGAGCATTTCCTGCACGCCAAAACTGGTCAGGGCAGCACCGAAGTACACCGGCGTCTGCCTGCCACGTAGATACTCATCGAGGTCGAACGCATGGCTGGCTCCGCGCACCAGTTCCACTTCCTCGCGCAGCGCTTGCAACTGATCGCCCAGCAACGTGGTCAGTTCCGGGTTGTCCAAACCCTCGATGATACGCCCTGAGCCCCGGCCTTCCCTGGAAGGCTCGTACAGGTGCACCAGATCTCTGCCGATGTGATAGACACCCTTGAGTTGACGGCCCATGCCAATCGGCCAAGTCACCGGAGCACAGGCGATCCCCAACACCTCTTCGACCTCGTCCATCAGCTCGATGGGGTCCCGACCTTCACGATCGAGCTTGTTGATAAAGGTGAATATCGGCGTATCGCGGAGCCGGCACACGTCCATCAGCTTGATGGTCCGCTCCTCGACGCCCTTGGCGCAGTCGATCACCATCAGCGCCGAATCAACCGCGGTCAGCGTACGGTAAGTATCTTCCGAGAAATCCTCATGTCCGGGCGTATCAAGCAGATTGACGATCCGTCCCCGATAGGGGAACTGCATCACCGATGAGGTCACCGAAATGCCGCGTTGTTTTTCCAGCTCCATCCAGTCGGATTTCGCGTGGCGGGTCGCCTTGCGCCCTTTGATCGTACCGGCCAGATTGATCGCGCCACCAAACAACAGCAATTTTTCGGTGATCGTGGTCTTGCCTGCATCCGGATGAGAGATGATGGCAAATGTGCGCCGGCGCGCGATTTGTTGCTGGAGGTCACTCACTGTTCGTGGGTCGCTGCAAAATGGCCGGCAATTCTATCCTCTCCGTGGCCCGCTGTCGCTGCCCTGGAATCCCATCGCCTGCCGCAGTTCACCGGCAAACAACGTTTTCGCCATGATCACCGCATCCTCGCGCCCATTGTTCGCCGGATAGTAGTCGGGTCGCGTACCGACCTCATTGAATCCGCGGGAGTGGTAGAGCGCCAGTGCGGCGGGATTGGAAGGGCGGACCTCCAGAAAAACACTCTCCACCCGCGCCACCCGAACCAGACCCAGCACATAATCCAGCAATCGCCTGCCGAGACGATGGCCACGCCACTTGGTGGTCACGCACAGATTGAGTATGTGTGCCTCTCCGGCCACGACCGACATGACCGCATGTGCCACCGGAGTGCTGTCACTGGTGCCGATTACACAGGTATATCCGACCTTCAGACAATCGGCGAATATGCCCCGGCTCCACGGAAACGGATAAGCCAGACGCTCAACCACCATGACCTGGTCCAGGTCATCTTCGCGCATGGCCCGAAACCGCACCGCGATCATGAAGACCCTGCTGTCAATGCCCGCCGTGCCAGTTTGAGGTCTTCCCAGGACTTGTACTTCTGATCGGGTCTTCTGAGCAGATAGGCGGGATGATAGGTCACCACCAGCGGGATTTCGTGGTCGCCGTACCGATGCACCTGCCCGCGCAGGCGCCCGATCGATAGACTGGTGTCGAGCAGATGATGCGCCGAGATCCTGCCCACGGCCAGGATGATGCCCGGCTGAACCAGCTCGATCTGCCGCCGTAGATAGCCACTGCATCGTTCGATCTGCGCCGACAACGGGTCCTGGTTGCCCGGCGGCCTGCATTTGAGCACATTGGCGATATAAACCTGCTCCCGCCCCAGGTCCAGCGCCTTCAACATCGCATCGAGCAAGCTACCGGCGCGCCCGACGAACGGCTCACCCCGGCGATCTTCTTCGGCCCCGGGTGCCTCGCCGATGATCATCCAGTCCGCATCCCGGGCGCCGGTACCAAACACCGTTCGGGATCGTGACCGGTGCAGCTCGCAATCAGTACAGGAGGAGACAACATCAGCCAGGCGGCTCCAGTCCATGGCACTGACCGGAATCACCGGCGCGGAAGGGCAGGTCTGCGGGCTCGAAGCCTCGATCATCGCATCCGCCCCACCGCTGCGCGGCTGCCAGGGGGTGATCCCCATGGCTTGCAGGTAAGCCAATCGCCGCGGGTTCTCACTCATCCAGGGGACTCAGGTAAACAGAGGGCCAAGGCGATTTCTGTCAAATGACATACCGGTGTGCCATGGGCATATATCATGCTCCGCCAATCGCGCAAACGTTCAGCCGTCTGGCGGGGGTTTGCGGGACTGCGCGACTCTGCGCGCACGGCGACGCCACCTCAACAATGCCTGCGCCAGACCGCTGATAGCGTAGAGCAGAAACCCCGCGAACAAGACCTTGGGCGGATCGATCGACGCGAGCACGAAACCGAGCACGATCACCGTGGCGGCAATAAAGGGAATCCGGTTGCGAACATCGAACCCCTTGAAGCTCGGATAAAGAATATTGCTGACCATCAGCAGGCCAGCTCCGAGCGTCAGCACGAAAGCCAGCCAGGTCAGCTGGTTCCCCGGCACGCCGAGATCGTCACCGACCCATACCAGCCCCACCATCACGCCAGCCGCCGAAGGGCTTGGCAAGCCGATGAAGTAACGTTTGTCACTGCTGCCGGTTTGCACGTTGAAACGCGCCAGCCGCAGTGCCGTACAGGCGGCATAGACGAATGCCGCCAACCAACCCAGCTTGGCAGGCACCCAACCCAGCGTGCCCAGATCCACCAGTGCCCACTGATACATGATGAGCGCGGGCGCCAACCCGAAAGAAACCAGGTCAGACAAGCTATCGTACTGCACCCCGAATTCGCTCGTGGTCCCGGTCAGACGCGCGACCCGACCATCCAGTCCATCGAGCACCATGGCGACGAACACCGCTACCGCAGCCGGCTCGTAACGCCCTGCCATGGCCGCTACAATGCCATAGAATCCTGAGAACAAGGCTGCGGTCGTAAACAGGTTCGGCAGCAGATAGATGCCCCGTCGCTGATGAGGACGACGCATCGGGGGTTTGAGTACTGACTTGTCATCGCCCATGGGCGGAAACGGTTCCTGTGGGTCACCAGCCGGTTAAAGGCGAACCTTAGCATGCCGTTTTGCTGTCGGCGAACTGCGGCTGCTGCAGGTCGTCGGCTCGACCCTCAACGATCACCGATGCGCGGCTGCGCGCTGAAAAAGCGATCGACTTCCGACACCACCTGACGCACATCGTTTTCATCGATGTCCAGATGGGTGACCATGCGAATAACACCCCTGCCGCTGATCCGTATCCCCTGTTTGCCGAGATGGAGGGCGAGCTGGTCAGCCAACTGGTTTTCAACCTGCAAGAACACCATGTTGGTCTGCACACGGTCCGGCTCCACCCCCAGCGCGGCATGACGGGCCAGACCCTCGGCCAACAAACTGGCGTTGGCGTGATCCTGCTGCAAACGACCAACATGATTCTCCAACGCGAAGATCCCTGCAGCGGCGAGGATGCCGGCCTGCCGCATGCCACCCCCCAGAACCTTGCGCCAGCGCCTGGCGCGTGCGATCAGCTCCTGGTCCGCGCACAGCACCGATCCCACCGGGGCGCCCAGTCCCTTGGACAAACACACGGAGACACTGTCGAATTGAGTGCTGATCCGCGCCGCCGGAACTGACAACTCCACCGCTGCATTGAATAGCCGGGCGCCATCCAGATGCAGCGCCAGCCCGTGGCGGTGCGTCAGTTCCCGCGCAGTAGCAAGATACTCAAGCGGCAGCACCTTGCCAGCCATGGTGTTTTCCAGGCACAACAGGCGGGTACGGGCGAAATGAAAATCGTCAGGCTTGATGGCGGCCTCGATGCGGCCCGGATCGAGGCTGCCGTCGTCCTCGAATTCGATTGGCTGGGGTTGGATGCCACCGAGTACCGCGGCGCCACCACCCTCGTATCGATAGGTGTGCGCCTGCTGTCCGGCAATGTACTCCTCGCCCCGCTGGCAGTGTGAAAGCAGCGCCAGCAGATTGCTCTGGGTACCGCTGGGTACGAACAGACCCGCCGCCATCCCCAGAGTTTCGGCGGTCATCTTCTCGAGTCTGTTGACGGTCTCGTCTTCCCGGTAAACATCGTCACCAACCTCCGCATGCGCCATGACCTCGCGCATGGCGGGCGTCGGCCGTGTCACGGTATCGCTGCGCAGATCGACCGTCCCGTCAACCGATGCCATAGTCGCCTCCTGATCCTATGTCGTGCATTGGTAAGTGCTTATAACCCGGGCAGTGTGGGTGTGGGTGCCGGTCCATTGTCACCGGTCACGCAAGATATCTGCGGCATACCGGTATGCCCCCGGTATAGCAGAATTCTTAGCAGCCCTTACTCAAATTTCGGCTCGCCCCTGCCCGGCTTCGACGCCATACTCCGGGCACAGTCTAGGAGATCGGCGTCCCATGAAAACCCTGATGCACGCGTGTTTCCTGTGCCTGCTGGTCACCACCGGTGCCACCCATGCGGGACAGTCCCAACCATCGCAGGATGGCGACCAGTTGACGATGCCCGCCGACAATACCAGCACCGTCAATGTACCCGGACCCGGCCAGACCATGGACTCTGTTACCAGAATCTGGGGACAGCCGGCCGAGAGATTGACCGCGGTAGGCGATCCGCCGATCGCCCGCTGGATCTACGGCGGCTTTACCGTCTATTTCGAGAACCAGGGCGTGATCCATTCTGTCAGGCACCAGGCCACCGCGAAGACGGGTTAAAGACTCGCGCAACAGTATAATACGACCCAATTCGCCAGTTGCTTATAAGCCGAGGCAATGCGGGTGCAGGCAGTGCCTCCCAGGACACGCCGTGAATACATCCCTGTAGGCTCGACAGCGGCATCCCTGCCGCTGACGGTCCCGGAACGC